>CAXGXL010000776.1:0-2217 GCA_964013555.1 uncultured bacterium | reverse complement strand
TAAGACCACCCCAAACCCCAAGACAATCCGGAGTACAGGTTTGATTATCATTGGATGAATCTGTGTCACAAAGACCGCAATCGTCATAGGCAGCCTCTCCTCCCCAAACCCCTTGGCAATCTTGAAGACAGGGCTCTACGTTCGTCGTTCCACCGGTGCATTCGCCACACTGGTCCAAAACTGCTTGGCCACCCAGAACTCCAGCACAGTCGGAGTCGCATGGAGTCAAACCTGTTTGTCCACCAACGCAATCACCACAATCGTCCACCACCGCCGTACCGCCATATTCACCGCTGCAATCAGCTGCACATGGCTCTTTTCCAGTGTTTCCTCCAACGCAATCACCGCATTCGTCGATATAGGCTTCGCCCCGTGGAACCAGATTACAATCCAATGGACATGGCTCAGCCTCGGTATCGCCTCCCACGCAATCGCCACAGCTATCAATAGTCGCTAAACCACCCCAGGTACCGTTACAATCTTGAACGCAGGCACTCAGCCCAGTGCTTCCTCCGACGCACTTGCTACAATTATCGACAAAAGCGCTGCCGCCGGCAATACCATTGCAATCCACTTCCCCTTGCACCGTAGACGGTGAGTTGACATCCTTGCCTGAACAGCCAGCAAAACCAGTGCAGATGAAAATTCCCAAAAAAAACGAGTAGGAGAGTTTAGTCATAGTACTATAAAATCCTCTTTTCGGGAGCCGTTTTGACGCAGCTCAGAATCGAACCGTATAACAATAGGCATACGACTCATTTCTTGACTAGGGATGATTTCTTCACGATACCTATAAAATTGGGGTAAACCCAGCTTTCGTTGTAATATTTGCCCCCCTCAGACTACTAGCGGCCACCAGAAACGCCCCCTGATGAGATAAGTATCTGTATCTGTTAGACTCTCTATGGTTATCTATGGAGAAAAAAACCACGCCCTTATTCCGAGTCAGACCCCAAAATCGAGCCAAGCCTTCTTTTAATTGCTTCTCCGCCCAATCCATTCTCCTAAATTCGCCTCTTTTCAAAAGAAAACTAGGGACTTTGCCTGAAGTGAGGGCCGTGTTAAAGGGGTCTGCTCCGGTCTTTATTACCGGGATGCCACAAACCAAAAAAGCGAACTCTCATGACAAGGTTTGGAATATTTAGTGAAAATGTAGTTCTTCCGGAAGGGATTCATCCCGCAACGGTTGTTATTGAAAACGACTCCATCGTCGAAGTTTTATGCACTGCACACCCCCCAAATGTTGACATCATTAATATTGGGCAACTCCACCTCATGCCAGGCCTTGTAGACTCGCACGTTCACATCAATGAGCCCGGTAGAACCAGTTGGGAAGGATTTGATACCGCAACCCAAGCTGCCGCAGCAGGGGGTATTTGCACGGTTGTAGACATGCCCCTTAACTGTCAACCGGTTACAACCACCCGGGCCGCCCTCAATGAGAAAATGGATGCAACCCACAATCAACTCTGGACGGATATCGGCTTTTGGGGTGGAGTAATTCCGGGGAACACCCCTGAACTCGAAGGGCTCGCCCAAACCGGCATACTCGGAGCAAAAGCGTTCTTGATTGACTCCGGAATCGACGACTTCCCTGCCTCCAATGAGCACGTTCTTCGAGGTGCTATGATTGAGCTAGAGCGCCTTGGCCTGCCTCTACTAGCTCATGCTGAACTCGATCTGGGAGCACCTTCCGAAGCTCTCCCCCCAAATCAGTACGCATCTTATCTCGCAAGCCGACCGCCTCAATGGGAAGTGGCAGCGATTGAACTTTTGATTCGTCTTTGTCGAGAAACAGGCTGCGCTCTACACATCGTTCATTTATCGGCAGCACTCGCGCTTCCACTTCTGCGCGATGCTCGCTCTGAAGGTCTCCCCATTACCGTAGAAACCTGCCCACACTATTTGTGCTTGAACGCTGAAAATATTTCCAACGGGCAAACTCAATTCAAGTGCGCCCCCCCCATTCGCTCGTCTGAAAATCAAGACGCACTTTGGCAGGGTCTTCGTGACGGTGTTATCGACTTCATAGTGTCAGATCATTCGCCGTGCGTCCCAGAGTTAAAATGCCGCGAATCGGGAGACTTTCATGCCGCGTGGGGCGGTATTTCCTCGCTTCAATTGGGGCTGCCTAGCATCTGGACGCAGGCTCAAAAACGTGGATTCGGCCCGGAGAACCTGGCTAAGTGGCTATGCGAAAAACCAGCCAGCTTTATC
>CAXGXL010000775.1:0-2237 GCA_964013555.1 uncultured bacterium | reverse complement strand
AGCGTACAATGCTCGATCGAATTTACACATTCGCGTGGTTGGCAAACTAGGCCGTGCTCGAATTAAGGCATCACTTGAAATAGGTTTTTACAGCCGAAGTGCGCTAATTTCGCCTCCTGCCAAAGGCACCCACCAAACAAGTCTAACTTCTCTAGTTCAAACGCTCCACAATCATGGCCATTCCCTGCCCACCGCCAACGCACATCGTTTCTAAGCCAATATTTTTTTGCTTAGTTTGAAGCGCATTTAACAAGGTCACCATAATTCGCGCTCCGGTCATGCCAAAGGGATGCCCCAAAGCAATCGCGCCGCCATGAACGTTCAATTTGTCCCATGATATTTCGAGATGCTTAGCACAAGGTAGAACCTGCGCCGCAAACGCTTCGTTGATTTCAACCAAGTCTATATCGTTTATTGTCAGATTCGACCGAGCCAATGCCTGGCGACTAGCCCCAATGGGGCCAAGTCCCATCAATTCGGGATTCAAAGCAGATAGACCGGTAGAAACGATACGAGCAACCGGATCGATACCCAGTTCTCGCGCTCGAGTATCGCTCATCACAACAACCGCCGCGGCACCATCATTAAGAGGGCAGGCATTTCCCGCAGTGACTCGTCCGTCTTCCCGGAAAACAGGTTTTAATCCAGCGAGCTTTTCAACCGTGGTCCCCGAACGGGGGCAATCATCCTTGGAAATCACGGTGCCATCGGCCAAGAGCACCGGGGTAATCTCTCTCTCAAATACCCCAGCAGAAATAGCTTCGACCGCAAGCTTCTGAGACCGCACAGAGTATTCGTCCATTTCTTCCCGAGTTATATTCTCCAACTCGGCCACCTTTTCAGCAGTTTCTCCCATCGCCATGTACACGTTGGGAATATCGAGTTTTCCGTCGATGAATAATTTGTTTTTGGTATCGGGCAGGCCATCGCTTTTGCCCTTTTCAAATCGACTAACGGTCTCCACCCCTGCGGCCACAAAAACATCGCCTTCACCCGCTTTAATCGCGTGGTACGCCATGCGAATGGTTTGCAGCGATGAGGAGCAATAACGGTTAACAGTCGTGCCGGGAACATCGTGGAGTCCCGCAAGCAAACCCGCTACGCGAGCTATATTGTATCCCGATTCGCCGGCGGGTTGAGCACACCCCAGTATAACGTCTTCAACACTATCAGGGGCTAATGCAGGAACTTTTCCTAAAGCAGAGCGAATGGCTATCGCTGCCAAATCATCCGGGCGCATCGAAACCAACGCTCCTTTAAAGGCTCTACCAATGGGAGTGCGGGTCGCAGCAACAATAAGAGCTTCAGGCATAACGTCTCCTTACCTTTTTGCTAGAATCTCGGGGGCTCTGTCCCGAAGAATAAACTTTTGCACCTTGCCGGTTGCGTTAAGAGGGAGGGCCTCAACTATTTCGACGTAACGAGGCACCTTATAATTGGCCATCTCCTGCCGACACCAAATTTGCAAGCTCTCTTCGCTGACCGCTTCGCCTTCCTTAACAATCACGAACGCCATACCCACTTCCCCCATGCGCTCGTCGGGCACCCCTATCACAGCAACCTGAACCAAAGAGTGATTGCGCAGCATTAAGCTTTCTATTTCAGCGGGGTAGCAATTAAAGCCCCCCATAATAAACAGGTCTTTTTTGCGATCTGTGATGCGAATGTACCCTCTCTCGTCCATCACTCCGATATCACCGGTATGCAAATAACCTTGTTCATCGATGGTGTCTCGAGTTTGAGCGTCGTCTTCGAAATACCCTTTCATCACGTTGTAGCCTCGGACCACAATTTCACCGGGATCGCCCCGCGACACTTCAACACCAGCGTCGTCCACCACCAACACTTCCACATCAGGAATCGCCCTTCCAGAGGTCTTGGCAATCGTCTCAGGGTCGTCGTCATACCGACACATGGTAGCGATGCCGCAGGCTTCGGTCAGTCCATACCCGGTAATAACAGTCTCAAAATGCAATTCTCGACGCAGTCGTTCAATGAGCTCAACCGGAATCACGGCCGCCCCTGTAACACAAAGCCGCAACGAGCTCATATCACAATCACTCAATTCGGGGTGACTTAGAATCATCTGAAAAAGAGCAGGTGGCCCGGGCAAAACATTAATTTTATCGACGCCCACTCGTTTCATCACCGAAGGAACATCAAATACAGCATGAGGAAAAACAGTCGCCCCGCGCATCAAACACGAGAGCCACCCCGCCTTATAACCAAAGGCGTGA
>CAXGXL010000774.1:0-2241 GCA_964013555.1 uncultured bacterium | reverse complement strand
TAATGAAGAAGAGCTTGAGGGGCGATGTCCTAAGCTTCTGCTTTGGGCGTCAACGTCCCAACCTCAGGGCAGAGTTTAAGCCAACTTTCCTGCGCCCTTGTTGAGTGAGAATCGAAAACTCGGCTAATATCTCCCCCGGCCATGTTCAGCATAGCGGAACCGGGAAGAGGATGGGGGATCTCCCCTTTATCCACCTTTGCAAGAAAGTTCGAAATGTCATTTACTTTTCCGTGAACAATTACAAATGCATCGCCCGATTTTGTGTGGGAGCCTACTTGTTCAGGTGTAAAAACCGGGGTCGTTGTCTCGGTTTTTGCCTCTTTTTCTGCTCGCTGGGATGCTTGAGGGTCCCCCGCCGAGGTGTTCGCGATTGCTTGTTCCCCTGGGTCGACCTGTTGTGTTGGTTCCCCCCTAAAAAACGACAAAAGACCAAGACTACTTAACATGGCTGCATCTCCTTAAAAGCGTGTTGACAGATAAGAGGCCTTAGGTCCTATTTACTCTAACTTAAAGAGTCGCTTTTTAGCGAACCGGAAGACCGTTGATTTTTTATCGGGAGGCTAGAGTCGAAGTTGCCTTAAAAGCGTAAATGAGCTGGAGTTAAAGGGCACTCCCTTGGGTTGCTATTCTTTTTTGTCGCTATAAATCAAGAGTTTCTGTTCCCTTGAACGCTCAAAAGTCGCTTGAGTTCAATGGTACGGTGAGCGGTATCGGGAGTTACGAAGCACGGGCCACTCTGGGCAGGCACGAGGGGCGAAGCCAGAAAGCCTGGCGTTTTTGCAAATGAAGCGGAGAGATACCCGTTTTTGCTTCATTCACTCTTGATTGAGTACAACCAAAGGATATGGGGACATCAAGCAACCTTTATTAAGACTTCTCGATACTGCAAAGACTTAAGTTCTGTAGTTTTCGAGAAAGCAACGAAAAAGAAGGATGCGGTTATGAAAGGGTTGTTTTATTCGTGGGTTAGTCGTGGCTTTGGTTCAAACCAGGACACACAGGCGGTTTGCGAGAGGGTTGGCTTGCGTGACACCGACGAGTTATTAGCCACCTTTTCGGAATCAGGCCCAAACTTTAGAGCCTTGAAACCAAAGCGCAAAGGAGCGTTTTGGGGATTTGTGCTACAAAGCGAAGAGGGTCGCGACTACTATGTAAAGGAGAGTGCGCCGGTGACGGGCGATACCCGGCAGAACACCCAATTAATGTATCATTTGGGCACCAAACTCGGAATCAAAATGCCTCATTTCAGGTATAAGCAAACAACGAGCGACCTTTGGACTATTTCGGCTGGTTTGTCCCGGGATTCTACTGAAAAGAGTTATAACTATCGGGATTACAGTGAGGCGAAAGTATTGAATTACCTTTCCGCGATTTGCCGCGTACGCAAATACGACGGAACATCGGTGGACTCGATTACACGTTTTTTATTGCTTTCATCCCTTTGTACTTTCAGCGACCTCCACCACAATAACTTTGGTGTGGTGACTAGCCGACGTAAGGGGTTTTTGGGCGCCATCAAAAGAAAATTCGCGCTCGTTGATTTTTTTGTGAAAGAACGAACGACGGTTTCGGGACTGCCAGGAAAAAACTCACGATGGACACTTAATAGCCTTAAAAATTTTCTTTTGAGCCAAGATCCAGATCGGCTTTCAACGAGGGCGCCGGAGCTTTATGACTTGATTTTTGCGACGCCAGAAGACGACCTTCGTAGGGCTAGTCATAAGTTTTTTGATTCTTTTCAAGGCGCCCTAACGCAGTCAGAAAAAGAGGTGGTGGCAGAGCTGGGTAAGCCAGGCGAGGAGTTTGTATTAAAACTAAGGCAAAATTTCCTGAAGTTGCAGTCTTGGTATCAAAATCTGCCGGCCAGCACCTAGCCTAAGAGTTACCGAATTGCCTCTCGGCTGAATCTGGCTAGGCATTCAACGATGATCTTCATTCGCTGACCGGAGAGACACGCTCAAACCAATAAGTGCTAATTTTAGCCGTTGGCCCAATGGGGAACGCTATTTTTGCCTTCTCTTCATAATAGTTTCGAGGGCGAAATTCAGCCCCAAGAAAGCGCTCGACGCGTTCGCTCGTCCAACGTCTTGGGCCCATAGGTCGCCAATCAAAGAAACTACATTTGTTGAAGTGTACGAGCACCAACTGTCCCCCCGGCCGTAACCATGAAAGCAATTTTTGTCGGTAAACAAGTCGCTCTTTGTCACTGAGGGAGTGCATGCAGCCAGAGTCGAGTACAAG
>CAXGXL010000773.1:0-2242 GCA_964013555.1 uncultured bacterium | reverse complement strand
ATCTCTTCTTATTCATTGTATTGTCTCTTCTAAATGTCTGAATAAAGGTCTGAGGTGATTATTGAGCGTAACCGCCGCTGCAATTGGCTAACTCGCGCAACCGGCATGGGCAGGACCAGGCTACTTCAGCTTCATGATCAGGAGGCGACAAAAAGTAATCCAATTCGCTCGACACGCACCAATCACCGGAGACTTTCTGAGGCTCGCCATCAATGGTTTCAAAAAGTGGCAAGCTGTATTTTGCTACGGTTCCTTTTGCGAGGGTCACTTCTGCGACGGTCACGAAAAATACTTCCGCATAAAAGGAAAGTTCTCCACTCAATAGAGTAATGTCTAAGGAACCGTCTTGAATGCTAGTCCAAACGGGATTAGACGAAAGGTTGTCGCGAACCCAAGTGAAGCGAGTGGGTACCGCGACATCAACAACAGTAAGGCGGCCTCGCAATCCAATCTCGGCGATGACGACACCAATGCCTACTGAACCATTCAGTTGAGCGTATAAAGAAGGTTTCACGAAAACCTGGTGGGACTCTTCTGTTACAATTTTACAGTTAGAATCAAGTTCCCCGGCAGGTTCGTAAGATGTCTGGCCATGCTGGTATCCGGCTGCAACGGAAAATCCCAAGGAGAACCCCCAGTGGACGCTCGCAGTGAAGGGGCCCACTGGAATCCAATTACGGGAACCCATCGACCAAGTGTAGCTAAAGGGCACAACACTAACGCTTTGGGGCGCTACTTCGTTTGGGTTACTTCGGCATGTTACGGTTTCACCATTGGGAGCGACACACACCTGCTGAACGTATTGTCCCTGAACTTGGAGTGAGGGCACAAATCCGGCGGAACTCTCGTTGTCGATCTCACCGTCGCCAACGCCTTCTCCAGAGGTTACATCAACGCTATCCAACGGTATTCCGAGGGCGCTAATATCATCGTCCCATTCGTTGTCGATAGTATAAGTCTCGTCGCGCCGAGAGTAATCGCGAATTGTTGAAGCTCTGTTTACCATATCAATAAGGTTTCGAAGTTCAGCCCCTAGAAAGACAGCATCGAGAGTCATGCCCAAATCTGAATTCGAACCGCCTTGACAAAGTCCCTGTGTGTCAGACAATTCGATACCCGCTTCCTCGGCCTTTTCTTTTTCCTCGATTTCATCGATTTCAGAGGCATCCTCCAAGCCTGATTGATTCGAGGAAACAAGGCTGATGCTGACCAAACCGTTGCCTGCTGAATCTCGTTTGGTTTTCGAAGCCCTGGTTACATCTTTTCCGAGAGCTTTGTACGCTGAGATAATGGTATCGTAGTAGTCTTCAATACTCTTTAAGTAGGCTTCAAAGTCTTCGTAAGATGCCGTAGCACTAATGGCTCGTCCGGCTGCGTATTTTTCAGAGATGGTGTCTGCCCAATCAGCTGGCGGAAAATCTCCACCAACGATGTTGGCATTGAAAAACTTCGCATCCAGGGTGTGTTCGGTATGATTTCCTGAACCCAATCGTTTTTCGCAAGCTGCTTTATCGGCAGAAATCTTGTTCTCAAAATGCTGGAAAAGGGGCTCCACCAAAACACTAGGTGCCCATTCGCACGCACTATTATTTACACCGAAACAAGAAACGTTTGGATGAGTGAGCCGGGACTTTAGTTCTTCAATTTTCTCCCAATTGCTGCGCAATTCATCGACAATAGCGTTATAAGCCTGTTGTACACTGTCTTCGCCAGTAGCGCTTGCAAAGCCAAACATGTTGTTTTCATTTACTTCGTGGCTAAGAGCTCGGTACTTTGTAAAGAGTTCACATCGGTAATTTGCTTGCTTCCACAATTCTTCTTGCTTGTCTTGCAGGTCCTCGACCAACGCATCGGGGTACCCTTCGTTCTGATGTATTTGGTGTCGTTGCGAATGCCATTTGAAGTCAAAAAATCTCTCGGAACGTTCTAGTGGCATCACAAAATCGCGCAGCAGGTTGCAGGCAGGGGTAGCCTCCCAGCCGGGTGAATGTGGCTGTGGCCCGACGAGAAGTTCTTGATTGGTATTTTCTGCCCAATCTGCAACGTGGAGGCGGTCCTCGTTGATATCGGTTTCAAAGAAATACTCAACGAGACTGTTTGGACCGGCTTGGGTTAGCACCGGTTGACCTACAAATCCGGAATTGGACGCGGCGGCACCAAGGGTTAGCGCGCTCGATGAAGCAGGTGAATTGATCAAGTTGCCATCGCGGTCGCGAAAATTGTCCTTGAAGTTAGATGTTAT
>CAXGXL010000772.1:0-2245 GCA_964013555.1 uncultured bacterium | reverse complement strand
CGCCAACTAGGGCCTGTTCTAATGTCCTCAAGTAATTCCGTTCCTGAACCTAATAAATTGAAGCAATCAACTGCCGCTATGGCCTTCCAATCGCCCCAATCAAAAGAATAGGACAAACGGGTATCAAAAGTCAGGTGAAAGGTATGCCGCGGAATCGGTGCCCCTCTTGCAACCGCCATAATAGGCGTTGGACCTTGTTGCAATTTAGCCACAAGATAACGAGTCATTGGCTCCCCATCTCGATATCGTCCTGCAAACCCCCAACGAAAATCCTCTAAGAACTCTATCCCTGCCAATAAATTGATACCAAAAGCACGATCATTATCGTAGCGACCCCGTTGATTTACACGGCCATTCGGATCTGCACTTAATTCATGAAGAATCCCCGAATCGTTTCTATCTGGAAAACTACCAAAAACCCCACTTCCTTGTGAGAGATAGCCACTCGCTGAAAGGTTAAAAAACCAGCCAGACACCCCTTCGGTCTTTAGCTGTAACTCCGTGCCAAAAAAGAAATCCGACCGAGCCGCATTAGTTAACCAATATTCCTCAGCGCCAGCCCCACCGTCCTCTCTATTGTAGACAGTAATGGGCCTATTCTGACCCGGATCATTGATTTGTGTGGCGGTGTAATTGACTTCAGCTTCAGGACTATACCGAACAGTAAACTTATCCTTAAGCCATCGAAAATGCGTTACCGCCACAAAAACAAAATCCCCAAATTTGGGTGTCTTGATTCCCAGAGAAAAGAGATTTCGAGTAGGTCGAATCAAATCTCCATCAAGAGCGTGGTATCGACCGCCCGAGCGTCTCTTAACCGCTCCTTCTTCTCCCTGATTAGGTAGCCCATCTCCATTCAAATCCATCCATTGGTACTCCAGCCCATGGGGAGAGTTAGGATCGAGAAAGCGAGCAACCTCAACAGTCAATTCCTCAGGTTCTCGACGGGCGATACCGAAAACCTGAAAGTCACCGATTTGCTTTTGCAACGTTATACCTGCAAAAAACGCCCATTGCCCCAAGAGAGTCTCGTCAGGGATTCCCAACTGAACTGCATCCACTCCCATATCGCTTTTCCATGAAACTCCGGCCATCTCTCCCTCAAATTCGAGTTTAGGACGAATTCCTTGCCACCACTGATTCATCTGAGCCGTTTGCCAATCGATCATAGAAACACTTGTAGACTCTTCCGGTGAAGCTCCCAGATAGGTGACCCCTTCAAGAGAGGAGCCCCAATTCGGTTTCGTCTCAACCGCAACACGGTGAAGGGCTAATGAGAGCTGCCCCGAACTTAACCAATCACTGTCCGGCTTAAGATTCCAACTCAATAGGGTATCAGCCCGCCAGCGAAGGGAATCCTCGGCATCTCTAAATCGCTCCAGCCACATCCACTCCTCCTCGATATCCCGGACGAATGCCACATCACTAACGCGTTTTTGTTCCTCAAGCCCCCAGCCAAAACCGGCCTTCACAACCAAGGGACTTCCGTCCCATGTCGCTTGAAGAACACCCGTGTTTTGCTGAACCCGTTTCGTGTAGTCGTTTGGCCATCGCAATTGAGAACCAGCATGGCTTCTATTGTGCTTTTGCCAAACTGCAACAATATCGAGGGGTTCCCCCATTAAGGCTGTATTAAACCCGCCTACTAGAGCGGTTCTTGCGCCTCGATCGTCTAATAATTCTCCACTGCTATTTACAAATGTCGGGTATTGATGCGTGTGCTCATAATGCTCCGCCCCAATGTGTAAGCCCCAATGGTCGTTCTTATATGCCATTTGAACTTCCCCTTCGAGTGCATTTTCGAGAGCTCGACGAGTGGAAGTCGCCCCAAAAAAAGTAGCTGGTTCCCGATCCATGAAATTTCGCGGTACCCAGGTTCCCCCTCCCACCGGAACTCCCCAGCGCAACTCACCTTCAAAATTCTTTTTAGGGCTACGTGAGCTATAGACGGTGTTAAAACCAGGTTTTTCATCAAGTTGGTAACGAAACTCCAAACGGTCCCAGGTCCCATAGGGCAACTCCACCAAAGGACTGCCAGACCGAGCTGGATCAGTAATCTCAATTCCATTAAGCAAGAATCGAGTTTGGGTCCAAGAACTACCATGGAAGCCCAAGCGCACAGGATCAAAACGAGCAATCCCCGAACCACTGACTTGTTGATTGGTTGTCTGCACCAGCCAGACATCTGCAATACTGCTTAAATCTCTGCCGGAAGGCAGCCACTCTCTCTCTTCCGCACTCACAA
>CAXGXL010000771.1:0-2246 GCA_964013555.1 uncultured bacterium | reverse complement strand
AGCCTCATTGACAAAGTAAAGAGCGATGAGAAGTTTTTTATCTGGGTTCACTTGGTAGATCCCCACGCTCCTTACCACGCCCAATCTCCCCACCACGTCGAACCCATAGAAAAGCTAGACTCTAAGCCAATGAAATTGGTTCGAAAGATGGCTCCAAACTTCCAGAAAAAAAACAAATGGTTTCAATGGGCCATGAATAAATTCACCACCACCAGGCCCTTGGTGCAGCGCTATATCTCTGAAATTCAAAGAGCAGATGAAGGCCTTGGTGAATTAATGAACGAACTCACCAAACGCGGTCATGGAGACGATACTGCCTATTTCATTACTTCAGACCATGGCGAGAACCTAGGGGAGCACAATCTCTTCTTCCATCACGGTGGGCTTTACAAAGAAACAGTCCATGTGCCGCTGGTGATGTACGTCCCCAATCAAAACCCGACCATTAATAGCGAATTGGTGCAAACCATCGATATTGCCCCCACCATATTGGAGCTGACCAACACCCCTATGTGGTCGCCCATGCGCGGACAAAGCCTCGTAGATATTGCAAACGGTCGAGCACTTGGGCGCTCATTTGTGTTTAGCGAACACATGAATGCCGACATGCTCGCGGTTCGAACCAAGGACTCCAGCCTTATCATTCATAGAAAATCTGGTTCACAATTTCCCGGTTACAAAATTAACAAAGGGAGAGTTGAGTTTTACAATTTGCGCCAAGATCCAAATGAACAAACTCCCCTCACGCGTCCATCTACTCAAAAAGCGCGACTGCAAGCCCAAGCAAAAATCTTTCTGAGTTCTAGTTACGCTTATAAAGCACGGCCAGCCTACGCTCAGGACCTCGAGTCCCTAAGAGTATTGGGGTATTTGGAGTAGCGGGCCACTTAGACCATTTGCGACATCTGATACGATACGGTTCGTTTCGGCTCCACTCTTTCTCGCTTTTGAGCCTTCTGAGCTCGACGTTTGGAAGAGTACATTCGTTCATCGGCTCGCTCGATGAGCTTATTTCCTGATACCCCCTCAGAAACACTAGCCACGCCGACACTTGCCCCCAGAAAAATAGTATCGTTGCCACAAACAAAATTGGTTTGCTCCATGGCACGCTTCATCCTAGCCGCAACCTTGTGAGCCGCTCTTAGGTCAACTCCGGGCAAAACGCCCAAAAACTCATCTCCCCCGAAACGCCCGACGTAGTCACTCGCTCGAAGAACCTCCCGCATTGTGCGTGCGCAGGTCCGCAAAGCACGATCTCCGGCTTTATGGCCATATCTATCGTTGATTTCTTTAAAGTAGTTCAAGTCAACAAAAAGAACCGACAAAAGACCACCGTAGCGCTTTAAGCGAGTTTCTTCATTGCTCAATGATTTCAAAATTCCGCGACGGTTCGGTAACCCTGTAAGCTCATCCACCATTGACTGGTTACGCAATCTTTCTAATTCACGCCTGGCTTTAACCGCACCATGAATCAAGCGACAAATGTCATTTACAGCCAATGAGTCAGCTTGGGTGAATTTCGCCGTCTTCCAAGCTCCTACAATCAATTCTGAACGCCTCGAATCAGGTTCAGAGATCTGACTAAAACAATCCGCGGGGCCAATCGCATCCCCGTTAGCATCCTCCCGTAATTCCTCTACGCTCAAAGTTGCCTTGCTCGCGTTTGCCTCCAAGAGGCAACGCAATCCATCACGAGAAATGGCTCGAGAGGTTGCCCGATATCGCCCGGGCGCCAACTCATCTAAAATCGCCCATCGGGTTCCGGGATAGGAACGCTCCAGGCACAAAACGGATATATCTAATACGTTTTGAAGATCGCTTACGCCACTCAATGCAAGAGCTAATTCGACCAATCGGGCTCGTGAGGAATCATTTTTAGTCATATTTATCCCGCTTCCTGTGCATTTTCTGCACCGCCGATATGGAGCCGAAGTCTGATTAATCAACCTCTAAAGAGGATCCAGCAATTCCAGTGCCAAATAGTGAGCTCTCAAAATCAAAGGAGTTTTTCAGGGCATGTCAGAAAGCCGTCATTTCTTTGCCGGTTTACCGGATAAAATGACGGCTTTCTGACACTCAATCTATCCCCTCGAGGAGTATCTGCTCATATAGGCGATTATCCCACTGCCTTTGCTCTCCCACATTTTTGGAGATACAAGGCCAGAACATGTCCAAAGTAAAATCCACCGTGACCATTACAATTGATGGGAAAGGAGTAGAGTGCCCAGCTGGTTCGACCCTCTTGG
>CAXGXL010000770.1:0-2251 GCA_964013555.1 uncultured bacterium | reverse complement strand
ATGAGAAAAAACTGGCGTTGTCTCAGCAAACTTTTCAAAACTCTAGAGCCGTTGGCGTTGGTGAACCCGGAGTGAGATGGATGTGGTACCTGGAGAGTGGTTTAATTTTAGAGGGTTGTGGGGCCGCTACAGGTTATGAGTTGCTGAAATTGTTACGCTGCAAGAAGCGGGGGGCCAGCAGGAGTCTTATCGCCATTCTTCCCTGTCGTCCCTATCGTACCGTTCGTCCCTATCGTGCTTTTTATGCTTAAGCACTTTTTTGGCGTATTTACCGAGGCCGTAGAGTGATGGCCTAAAGCCGATTGGCGTGACGTCTTTGGGAAAGGGGTGTTTCCTTGAGCCGGAATAGCCGCCGGAATCTCTAAATAGTTCATAGAGCCTCACTGGATCTGTCGCGGCCCGACAGAAGTCCTCATGTTCTCGTTTAGGCCATGAAGCATAGTTACGGTTGATGAATCGCCGCTTTTCAGAAACCTTAAATTTTTTATGGCTGTCGTAACTCGACTTTTCAAGGTTTCCAGCCCAGCGCTCTCGGAAATGTGTCTGCGAAAGCCATATGACTTTTTTACCTTTAAGGGTTTGATTAATTAGGCTGTAGGCATGGGCGGCAGTATAGGGGACAACCTCGATTTGCACGTTGGCAGATCCTGATTCTGAAACCAGCCGGGAAACTTCCTGCTGGAGTCTTGGTATCGCGTAACTCCACCACTTGGCCAGGATTTCGGAGTGCTCTTCTCGGTTGGGAAAACGTTGCTCCTTATTGGACCAAAATGCTCCCACCCAGCTTCTCCACATGGGTTGGTCGTTTCGAATTCTTTTTCGTACTCTTCGTTCCAACCGGTTTTTGCTGGTGTAGGAGTTGTAGTTGATGCCGGTATCAATTGGTGCCGGGCGGCTAAACACATTGTTGGCTTCTTGCTTGGGTTGGTTGAGGGCCCACTGACCGCTGCTCAATTTTTCGTAGCTGTTAGTACACCAGCCTCCCCTCCATGCGACATAAATCAAGAGCTTGATGTTGGTATCGGTGGTTGTGTAGGGGTCACTAAGACCCGATTTTAGAAACTCAGAAACGCGTTGGAGGCTTAAGCTAAGCCGGTCTAGGATTCTTGGGTAGGGCGGGGGATCGCTTCGGCTGTATTTATTGAGTTTGTAAAATTCTCCCCATTTTAGTTCAAGTCTGCGTTTAAGGTCGCGAAGAGCACTTGTTTGATTGTGCCAAAAAGCACGGGTAGTCGGTTTCTGATACGTTCTGTTGAAATCGAGGTTGGTGCGCTTAACGGTGTCGCTCCATTCTAAGACAAGATGGGGAAAATCAGCTACGATAGTAAGCTCACCTAGGTCCTTTGGTTGAGACAAGGTTCCAAGATTAATACACACTAAAAGAGCAACAAACATTGTATAGCCTCCCGCTTGGAAAATTATAGTAAGGACATCAAGCAGTAGCTAGATAATTCGTTGATTGCGTTTGGATGAATTGACGTCGGAGAGCTCAGGGGCATTCGTTCGGTTGAATCTAGCTTAAAGTGGGGAAGAAACCTCTCTATCAATTGATTAATCTTGAAGATTTTTTTCTTATTGTAGTGGGGAGGTGAGTGTGTGTGGCTTTGAAGTGTACATATCCCTTGGCGGCTGAATATCCGGGAGTTTGTTTGGATTTTGATTTTAGTCTTAGTAAACTCGGTTTAATGAGCCAGACATCTATTTGCTGGGAAAATCAGCTTTCCGTAATTCGGACCCTTGTTGTTGCATTCTTTTTTTTGGGCGTAGGTCTGGTTATGTGGGGTTGCCAATCTGAAGACCGTTGTATTGCTGATGAGAATCAACCCGATTCATGTTGGTGTCCGGGGTACAAAGGCCGAAGTTGTGACATCGTTGACGAGAGTTTTGGTGCCTCCTGGATGCAGTGGTTGGGAGATAATGCACCTGGGTGGACAAAACTTCGATTGCGAGACATCGCTCTTCCTGGCACCCATGATGCCGCGAGCGGTTATTTGGAGCGGTCAGGCAGCAATATCAGAGTAGATGGAAGCCGCAGTGGGAATGACTTAGTTGTGAATTTTCCTGAACTCGCGAGCGGGTGGGCAAAAACGCAGGAAAATTCGCTTATAGAGCAGCTTCACGCAGGAGTTCGATTTTTCGATTTGAGAATGGTCTTAAATATTGGAGGCGGGGCTACGTTTCATCACGGGGATGTGTATTGGGATACAGAGGCAATGCCTGTTTTTGAAGAATTTCGCGATTTTCTCCTCAC
>CAXGXL010000769.1:0-2256 GCA_964013555.1 uncultured bacterium | reverse complement strand
AGTTTATTGATTCTGGTGGCCAATTGCGGTCGACCTTGGGACTCGCCGGATTGAGTGGGCCGCGTGAAGAAGGGGGATTTGTGCAAAAACGAGGTAGCGTAATTCTAGAGATAATTCTCGATGTTCTCGGTGAGTTTTTCGAGTGCTTCTCCCGAGTAATGCTTAGATAGCGATAGGGTTTTTCTCTTAGCTGATGTGCGACTTTCAAGAACACCGGAGTCTTGGAACCAGCGTAGTGCCGACTGAATCAAGGTAGAGTTAATCGCTTCAGGCCGCGAAATCGTACCTTCCAGGTAGGCCCTTCTTGCCTTTTCTTGAGTTTGGGAGACCAGCTCTTTTTGCCAAAGAGGAAAGGTTCTCAGTTCTTTGAGCGAGTTGGCTGTAACCCAATAAGCCTCAATAAAGTTGTCTAAGAATCCCGCAAGGCCATCGATTCGTTTGGGGTCCTGGATGGTGATCGAGTTATCTTCGTGGACGTCAATGATGCCTCGAATTGCAAGGGTTGCTAGATTTTCATCAAAGGCATTGGCGAAAATAGAACCGACAGGATAAACAAATTCACGCTTAAAGAGTCTCGATAAGAACCTGCATTCTTTTCGGATTTTGTCGTATTGGAGAGTCTCGCTTTGGTGATACTTCAAAACCCTAGCTAGAATTGCATTGGTTGCAAAATGATTCACAATGGAATTCTTGTGGTAGTCCAATACAATTCTATTCGTTTCCGGAATATGATAAATGGGTTCTGCGTCCTTTTGGCCGTTTCGGTCGACGGCGACGGTATTGTCGTCTACTAATTTTTCAACGGCTTCCGCTAGAGCAGCTTCATTAGTTGATTTGCTTTTTAAGGCCTCTGAGAATCGGGCATTGGCTCCGTATAGAAAGTCGACAAACTCGGTGCTCCGCTTAAGTAGAGCGCCTTTGGAAAGTCCTCGTTCTTTGTTGCTTAGCAAAATAGTGGCGACGACCGCAATGGGGGTAACGGTGGAGGTCTTGGAGATACCATGCAAGATTTGATAGCCAAGACGCTCTACATTGGCTTTCCATACTTCGTCATGCTCTGATTCAACACAAGCCTCAAGGTTGTTATTTTCTGCAAAGGTTTTGAGGGAGACCGGATCGCCAAATTGGACATGCATTCGTCCGAATTTGGAGCGCAAAACCGATGTAGTTTTCAACAAAGCGGTGATGTCTTCTTTTTTCTTTTTCCCGCCACTTATTTCGTGACCGTAGGACTGCGCCTCAATGATCTTCTCGTAGTCAATTGAAACGGGAACAAATTGGATATCGTCTCGCGCATTTCGGCGGAAGGCTTCGACAATCATTCCCAAGATGCCAAATTTGGGCATCAACAATTTACCAGTACGGCTACGAGTTCCCTCTAAGAAGAACTCTATGGAGGTGCCGGCTTTGAGGATTTCTATGACGTAAGCCCGAAATACAGCACTGTAGAGGATATCCCCTTTAAAGGAGCGACGAAGAAAAAAAGCACCGCATCTTCTGAATATATGTCCCAATGGAAAAAATGAGAGATTCAACCCCGCGGCAATATGAGGCGGGATGATGCCTGTTTGCCATAGAGTATGTGAGAGCACCAGATAGTCCACATGACTGCGGTGGCAAGGGCAAAATACAATTGGCCCCTTACGAGAAGCGTCGAGAACCTTTTTGAGGCCTTCTCGGTCGCATATGATGCCATCGTAGATTTTATTAAAGACAATGCTCAGTAGGCCGTCTAAGAACTTGATGTACTTGACGTCAAATCGGGCCGCAATTTCTTGAAGCAGCTTTGAGGCTCGGGCTTCAAGTTCTGACGTGCTTTGTCCAGTGTCTTCGCTCAATTTTGAAACGGCAGTTCGAACCAATTCGTTGCGAAGGACGTGGCGCTCTTGGGCTTCGTAGGAAGGGAGATCGGGCCCGGCAATAACCCTCTCTTCTTCATTCATAGTCCGATTGAGGACATGGCGAACTTTTTTGGAGATGTTCGAATCACTGACATCAGGGTTTTCCTCTAAGACTTCATCTAATTTCAGTGGGGTCCCAATTCGTATGGTGGCCGTTCGAAGCGTTTGAATTCGTATTGCCATACTTCGAAGCCGCCCTGGCCGCCGTCGATCGCCGAAGATTCGGTCGGTGATGCTTTGATTACCTGAGCTACCTAATGTGCGGTGGGTAAGTATGTGCGGTACGATACAAAGTGGCTTTTCGGACACTCTTTGAACAGCTATGAGAGCCCGGATAAAATCGTTTTTGTGCTTG
>CAXGXL010000768.1:0-2258 GCA_964013555.1 uncultured bacterium | reverse complement strand
CATTGTTTCCCTTATCAATTCGAAACCGGCAAAGAGAGCGTGACCTTCATTAAAATGGTAGAGTTCAATATCCAGCCCCAGTTCCCTCAATAGCCTGACGCCCCCCACCCCCAAGAGAAGCTCCTGGGCAATTCGATCGCGCGCATCACCGCCATATAAACTTTGTGTAAGCCATCGGTCCGACTCATCAAGAGGCTCGAGAAGATAAAGTGGAATGTTATTGTAAGCTGTCGTACGAAATGCCCGCAGAGGAACCATTTTGTCCCCGACCGCTACACTCACAATTTCCGGAAGAAGCTCTAATTTGGTTCGGTCGGTCTCCACGAATTGATCTCTGATGGCTCCATCTTCACCGATCGTTTGAACCGTATACCCCTGATGCCACATCAGCCCCAACGCCACCATATCTCGTTTTTGGTCATGTGCTGCCTTGATTATGTCACCAGCCAAAACTCCAAGTCCTCCGGCATAAAGGGTCAATGAAGGATCTAGACCGTACTCCATGCAAAAATAAGCGACCTTTGGTCGGTGCCTCATATTTCCATCTCCCTTCTTCACGTTTTCCATTTTTATGTACCTCCCATCAGCGTGATGTCCGGAGGCTGCCTACCGAATAGAATCACCAGATCTCGCAAACGCTCTGCAGGAGCCATCGCCAGTTGCTCTGGCAACATGCACCAACGCCAATTACCTTCCTGAGTCCCCGGAGTATTCATTCGAGCCTCGTCACCCAATCCTAAAACATCCTGCATCGGAATAATGGACAGCTTGGCGACCGAGCTCAGCGCACACCGAATAAGGTCCCAAACGACATCATGCCCCCCCACACCGAGGTACCGCCGTACTTGGTGGCGCACCGCTTCAGGCACAGTGGACCACCAACCCCGGATGGTTGGATTATCATGCGTCCCCGTGTAGACCACTTGATTCTCTTTATGGGCAATCGGGGTATGCTCGTTAGTTCCACCACCAGAAAACGCAAACTGCAATACGGCCATTCCGGGATACCCCGTCTTTGCGACCAGTCTCCTGACTCGCAAATCAATGAGTCCTAGGTCCTCGGCCACCAAGGGCAAAGAACCCAAGTACTCCTGCAACACCTCAAAAAAGCGAAAACCTGGACCATCGACCCAGCACCCAGAACGCGCGTCCTCGGCCTGAGCGGGGACCTCCCAATACGATTCAAAACCTCTAAAATGGTCTACCCGTAGCGTGTCATAAAGAACCAACCCTCTCTTAAATCTCTTTTGCCACCAGGCGTAGTTATTCTTTGCCATGGCGTCCCAGCGATAAATTGGATTACCCCAATGCTGGCCGAACTCGCTATAGGAATCCGGCGGTGCACCAGCCACAACGGAAGGGAAGCCGGCCTCATCCACCAGAAACTCCTCTTGGTTCATCCAAACATCGACGCTATCGTGAGCGACGTAAACGGCGATATCCCCCAAAAGGCAAATACCACGGGCCGCGCAATAAGTCCTCAATGCCGCCCATTGCTTTTCAAAAAGAAACTCCATGGCGACCCACTCGTTAATCGAAGCCTGGTTATTTTGTTGGGCTACGGATAGCGCCTCTGCTTCACAACACCGAAGTGGCTCTGGCCAAGTCCACCAGGGTCGGTCCCCATGAGCCTGTCTCAAAGCGCGAAACAAACCGGCGTCACGTGCCCATTCGGAACGGTCGAAAAATTCAAGTAGTTCGTTATGCCACGGGTGGGTTGTATTGAACCAGAGTGTTCTAGCCGCCTTCTCAAGAAGGGGCTCTTTTCTTAGCTTTACCTCTTGGTAGCGAACTCGACCCGACGCAGGAACGACCACAGCGGCCACCTCCGACCGTTCCAATAACCCGGCATCCACCAGGCCATCCAAATCAACAAGCCAAGGGTTTCCCGAGAGCGTTGACCAGGAACTATAAGAACACCCTCCTTCATCCACAGGTGATACTGGCAAATGCTGCCAAACCGACACAGCGCTTCGACTCAACCAGTCTGCGAACTGCCTGGCTACGAGCCCCAAGTCACCTATGCCGTGCTTGCCAGGTAACGAAGTGGGGTGCAAAAGAATCCCAGCACCCCGAGTCTGCCCCGCCCGGCGAAACAATGGCTCTACGCCCACCTCGCTACACTCTTGTAACGGCTGCGTCGGGGTAGAAAAACTCAATTCTGACTGAGCCTGCTCCCACCGTTTGGTATCGATGCTTGTCAAATCCATTAGCCGCTTATCGAAATCAGACCGAAGGTCTAACCTAAGTTCGTCAAG
>CAXGXL010000767.1:0-2261 GCA_964013555.1 uncultured bacterium | reverse complement strand
CGAGCTCTCAGAGAACGTGGAATCGACGTCAAAGAGATACGTATAATTGATGATGACCGAAAGACCATTGCAACCGCTCTTCGAGAACTTGCAAACCAGGTGACCTTTGTTTTCACTACGGGAGGAATTGGTCCCACTCACGACGATATTACTCTAGAATCAGTGGCCGAAGCCTTCAACTGCGCTCTCGTACGCAACCAAGAATTAGCTACTCGGTTTAAAGAGCGAGTGCGCGATCCTAAGCGACAGATTGCCGCTTTGCGGATGGCCGATGTTCCCGAAGGCTCCACAGTAACGATGGTAGAATTCGCTCCGGTTATTCAAAAGGAAAATGTAACGATCTTACCGGGAGTTCCGATACTAATGCGCAATTGTTTTGCCGCAATTGCCTCCGAATTTCACGGTGCTCCATTCTTCAGCGATGCTATTTTTCTCAAAACATCCGAATCGGCAATAGCAACCCACCTAAGTCAGGTTCAAGCCAATCACCCTCAAGTAGCCATAGGTTCCTATCCGCAATTCGGAGATAGCCCCTATCGGGTCAAGGTCACCGTAGATAGCCGGGACAATGAAGCCGTCAAGGCAGCTATGGAAGCGATCTCCATCGGACTTCAGGCATCCTGGCTTGTTCGACCTGAAGAGTAGAGTGCCCACCCCATTGGGAAGATAACCAATCCGGACTCTAAATCGTGGCATTTGGCTCCAATAAAAGTTAGCATCAACTCCACAGAATTTGAAATGGACTAAGTACTCAATACTAGTTCCATTTCCAATCCAAGATGGACAGCTGATTAGACATGTCTGAATCGTTTGGAAATTACGAAATTCTTCGCAGACTCGCCGCTGGGGGAATGGCAGAGGTTTTCCTAGCCAAGCACCAGAGCCTTGGAGGATTTGAACGACTTTTGTGCATCAAACGTATTCTACCGCACCTAGGACAGCAAACTGAATTCATTCGGATGTTCCAGGATGAAGCTCGCATTGCCGCCAACCTCATCCATCCAAATATCGCCCAGATATACGATATCGGCGAAATAGACGAGAGTTACTACATTGCCCTTGAATACGTAGCCGGTGAAGATGTCCGCGGAGTCTACAATCAAGAAGTGAAGCGTGGCAGAGCCATGCCCGTTGAACCGGCGGCGCAAATCGTTATGGGAGCAGCGGCTGGCCTATCCTACGCCCACAAACACGCCACCCTGGAGGGCGCCCCCATGGGGATCGTCCATCGAGACATAAGTCCACAGAATATTCTGGTGAGCTACACAGGGCACGTTAAGATCATCGACTTTGGCGTCGCCAAAGCTGCCAATAAGATTCAAGTCACTCGAGCCGGCGTCATAAAAGGCAAATATTCGTATATGTCTCCTGAACAAGCATCTGGAGATCCCATTGATGGCCGAACGGATATTTTCGCTCTCGGAGTTACTCTCTACGAAATAACGACGGGCACACGACTCTTCAAGCGAGACAACGAATTAGAGACCCTAGCTGCGGTAATTGAATGTAAGGTCCCCCCACCTAGCAGTGTCATTCCAGGATACGACCCGACCCTAGAGGGTATCATCCTCAAGTGCTTAGCCTTCAATCCCGCACAGAGGTATTCCAGCGCCACTGAGCTAGAAAGAGAACTAGAAAAGTTTCTTGTCGCCCGCTCCTATCCAACCACGCCATCGGCTTTGGGTGAATACATGGAAGAGCTCTTCGCCGAGAAATTACTCGAAGAGCACAACGCAATGGGGCCCATTCCAAGCCCATTACCGGCGGCAACCGCTTCTCACACCGACGAATCGGCTACAAAACCCCACATCGAGGCCAGCCACGAGACCATCTCCGCCCGACACCACGGCGAAATCACAAAAAAAACTCCCATAGAGACCTTGTGGAAGAATTATTCAACTCAAATAAGCGAATCAAGCCTCCAGCGCTCCAACCAAAACCCTGCCGAGCCAAGTGCCAGCGAAATGACTCAACTAGTTGGGCACACCAATGAAACAACAATCCCACGCACAGCGTTTGATCCAAGTCCCACTATTTCCACGAGCGCTCCATTCGTCCCCAATAGACTAGACTCTGCACCAAGTCCTAAACGCCCCGCAAGCACCTATATTTTTCTTGCGATAATTGCGTCTATCATTTCCTTTGGAATCTTCAAATTGGCATTTCGTGCTCCGCCGGAAACTGCACCGGCCATAGTGGAAATCCATTCTGGCCCAATTCTCGTTCACAGCAAACCCCAAGGTGCGATAGTCCACTTCAAC
>CAXGXL010000766.1:0-2263 GCA_964013555.1 uncultured bacterium | reverse complement strand
CATCTGACATTCCGGGATTTATCGTGCCATACATGCCCAGATTAGACTGGCAAATGTGGTTCGCTGCATTGCGCAACAACTGTACTCAGACACCCAATAACTGGTATTTGAATTTCACGAAACGACTGCTCCAAAATGAACCAGCCGTTTTAAGTTTATTGGAGAAAAATCCATTTCCCATTACCCCTCCTAATTATATTCGATCCACAATCGCGCACTTCGAATTTGACCATAGCAACGATGAGCGTTGGTGGAGAATCCAAAACACAAGAGCCTATTGTCCTGTCTTGTTTTTAGAGAACGGCTCCCTTAGTGCAGCCCAAGAGATAAAATGAGGTCTTTGGGGAATCTACCCGGTGCTACCAAACAATTGCACATGCTAGGCGAACCACCAGCTTAGGACGCTGAATCCATTTGTCCCTTCCGCCACCTCCAATAAAAAGACTTCTCAGAAAAAGAACGCAGCGTTGTACTGTAAAATATGGCCGGCATCCGCATCTTCTAGATCTACCAGGTAACTTGTCTCCAAATAGAGACCAGCGCTTTGCCCTACCCGCACCCCAATAGTAGCGCCACCTAAATGGCCTACTTCATTATCGATGATCCGAAGATTATATTTAGGTGAGAGGTAGAACGCAAAGGCATCATTGACATCGTAACTCATGTGCAGGGGAACGCTTAGGTCAATAACTCTAGAGTCCGTTTCCGTCGCTTCCCCGTCACTTGTGGACTCGCTGACAATATTCACGTACCCGACACCCAAACCAGTGGCCAGAGCAAAGGCACCTGTATTCAAGAAACGATACTTCCCGTCCACTGCGATTGTCCCAATTATCGTTAATTTTAGCCCCGCATCAAAATTTTCGAAAAAGCCTCGCCTATACATGAACTCCGCGTATGGAAACGCCAACTCAACACTCTCATCAGAATCCTTACTAAGTTCCTCGTTTAAGTCAGGCATGACAAAATATCCGCCACCTGCAACAAACTCGCCCTGATTGGGAGCTAATGTTTGGGCAGTCTGCAATGAAGAGATATTCGCACAGCCTGCTGCTAAAACCACCGTGCAACCTAACAAGCTCAAGGTAGATACGACTTTGTTCATCCCTATATTCCCCTTTTCAATTTCGTTGATACCCACTTACCGTCGGTAGGCGAATATAGAACTCAAATGAGTACGAATCAAAACTTTTCGAGCTCGGGCAACTTGGGGAAAACGGGGTTATGACGGTTAAATTAACCTGACTCCCGATTACTTGTGATCAAGCAGTGTTAGGGCCCCCAGTAGATTAACCCCAAAACTCCCGCAAAGATGAGATTGTTTAGGATGGATTCCCTTTCGGCTCATGGGTAAGTTGAGATGTTTTTGCTCTCCCCTCTTGAATTTCTTAAGCCTCTTCCGATAAGGGAGTTTCACTCAAAATAGCAACGTCACGTGGAGCACGCACTATGGAACGTCCTTTTCGAATTCTCGGACTTCAACAAATTGCAATAGGCGCTCGCGATAAGGAAGCCATCAACCACCTTTGGACCGAGATCTTGGGCTTGGAGAAAGTAGGGGAATACCGAAGCGAGCGTGAGAATGTCGATGAAGATATACTCCTGTGCGGCAAAGGCCCCAGCGCGATTGAGATTGATTTAATGCAACCTCTAGATCCCACCAAGAAACCTAAAGTCCACGAGCCTGCTCTTAACCACATCGGCCTTTGGGTTAATCCGTTAGAGGAAGCGGTTCAATGGCTAGAAAATCAGGGCGTTCGGTTCACTCCCGGAGGTATTCGATTGGGTGCAGCCGGACATTTGGTTGCATTCATTCACCCCAAAGGGAACGAGGATCATCCACTTTGCGGTCAGGGGGTTCTGATTGAATTGGTTCAAGCGCCTCAGGAGATTGTTGAACTAATGAGTTAAGCTATTTAGTGAAACCACGCCCAATAACCTCATCTCTACCCAATATGGTGTAACCCAACTATTGTCCTTCAAGTTATTTAAAGAGCTAATCTAGCTCTTCACTGCACACAAAAGGCCGGAAAAATTTAAAATGGATAAGCCCAGAGCTCAAAAGGAGCAATCAACGTACTTTTGGATGCGCTCTTGGTGTGGACTCGTCGGTACCAGCATTGCACTATTTGGAATAAGCGTTTGCCTCTTCCCTGCAACTGTTTTTGCCCCCTTGGGTCTGAATCTGACCCCACACGAGAGCATAGCACCCGCCCTGGCGGAGATCCGAGCCTATTACGCCGGAACAGGATTACTCTGCGGA
>CAXGXL010000765.1:0-2264 GCA_964013555.1 uncultured bacterium | reverse complement strand
CGCGATTGCATCAGTCCGCGTATTTTAGATACCACAACAAGTGTAAGAATATTCCGGGACTCCATTTTGTTGGTGCCGGGTGTCATCCTGGTGCAGGAGTTCCCGGCGTAATTAACTCTGCGAAGGTGATCGAACCTGATTTTCCCCCAGTAAAGAGTTCCGCTGCTTAATGTAGCTTATTGCATAGCGAGGGTTGCTTTGAATTCACATATTGATTTGAATTCAAAGCGAACTTCATCAGCGACTGAAATCGCGCCCAATAGTGCGCTATAAGGCTCGATGCCGAAGTCGGTTTGCTTGACAGTGAACGTTCCAGACGAAACTAATGTGGAGCCTTGTTTTTCTAGAGCGACGTCAAGCGTTACTTTTCTAGCATTTCCCTTCATGCGAAGGACTCCCATGACGTTGATTCCGTTTTCTGTCTTTGAGACGTGTTGTGACCCAAAGTGCATGGTGGGGAACCGATCCGTAGCAAGAGAGTGGCGCATATTCTTGACTATTTCAGCCCTATCGTTTTCGGAAATGTCCTTTTTGGTAGGAAAGAGTGCATTGGTTTCAACGAGTAATTCTACTCTTGAGGCTCCGATGGCGTCTTCATTATAAACTATTTTTCCCTCAAATTGTGTGGCTTCAATCAAGCGCTTGTGAGTGAAGGCCGAGAGCAAACCCTCGGTGTCTGTGTGGACCAAGAAAGTACTGGTTTCGGGGGTAAGTCTGCAAGTTCTGCTGGTTGCTAGAAGTGCGGCGGGTAGGAATAGAATTCCTAGAATTAACCCGAAGGAGACTCGGCGTGAAAGCGTAGGGTTCATTTTGTTTTCCTTTGGGTTAGTTGGACTGACCAACAACGTCGAATGCCATATAGAGTCGCTGGCTGTTTGCGAGAGCACCGGCAAATGCGCTGTAGGGTTCAAAGTTAAAATCCGAGTGGTTGAATTCGAATTCGCCGGTGGCATAGAGTTGGTCGTCTGAAACTTGAAAATCAACAGGCAGTGTAACGGTTTGAGTTACGCCTCGGATGGTTATGTTTCCAGTGACTTGAATCTCCCCAACAAGTCCGCCATTGCCACGGCAATTCGTTGATTCGAAATCAATGGTAGGATGAGCCGATTCGTGGAGTTGGTCTTCACCTAACATGTGTTCGTGAATCTGTTCTCGGTCGCTCTCGGGAATGGCATCTCCGAGGCCCACCAGTTCACGCATGGCCGGTTCGTCATTACGGAGTTCGCTAACGGGAAGCGAGAAGGAAATAGAGCATTGTGATAGCTCGCCGGGGTGATACACAATGGTTCCTGTCCATTGCGCGGCTCTTAGGACATGGTCATGGGCCATGCCCGAGAGCAGAGTGTCAGGGTCTTTCCAGACTCGAGCGTAGAGGAGACTCTCTTGATCGTCGAGATCGTAGTATCCAACGCGATAGGTTAGACTTTCATCGGCCGCATCGGTGGTGGACGAAGAATTAGGATCCTCTGGATCACTTGCCGAGGATGAGGTGGGCGTCGAATTCGTATTGGCCTGAGTTTGCTCTTCAGGCGGGCTTGGGCGGTTGGCACTTGGCTGGGGAACATCCTCTAGATCTTCGTATGGAAGTTCTTCTGAGCCGCAAGCGATGCCAGTGAAAAGTGCTCCGGATAAAAGTGTCGTGAAAACAAGCCACCGTTTGAAGGTTGGGGTTTCGATGCATTTCATTTTTCTATCTCTCCTTAAAAACACGTGTTTTTTCTTAAATAATGCAGTGCGTTGTAATCGTAGGGGCAAGTTCAATTGGTGTCCGTAGCTTTTAACGATAAAAAGAGATGCTGAGAAGTTAAAAGTGCCACTTGCTGCAGAATGTGAACGTTTTGAATGTTTTTGTTGGATCGTCGCAGGAAAATGGGCCTCTTTTGACTCGCCAAGGGGCCCTTGAATTAGAAATATATTAGAAAAAGGCCTTTTGGACTGAATGGGGAATGGCCGTGCAAGCCTAGTGGAATAGAGAGTTATCAGCTTTAGGGAGTATTGAATAGCGTTTCGATGAAGAGTGCCGCTCCACGTCCCAGCTTGTTGTCTGCTTTTGTGATCAACTGCGGATTGTAGGTCCAAGTATTCAAGTCTGAGCCGAGGATTTTGAGTTTGCCTTGTTTGAGGTCTGCTTCGATGAAGTGCCTTGGGATCCAGCCATAACCTGCTGAGTCTAAGAGTGCGATTCTCTTAGAATGGAAATCCGGTAGAAAAACGACATTACTGCTCCCCATGAATGAAGGTTTGGAGTGTCTCTTAAATCGAGG
>CAXGXL010000764.1:0-2275 GCA_964013555.1 uncultured bacterium | reverse complement strand
TGGGGCGGATTATCTATAAAAAGAATTTAGGGTTTGTAGCAGTTGCTAAGTGCGCAGGCATTGGAATTTTGTGCGATTAGCTTGGGGAGTTTGGGCTGCATTGGGAGGGCACTGCTGTGAGAACGGTTTTTGCGTTTGGTTTCGTGGTAACGTTCTGCGTGTTGAGCGGATGCGCTAAAGAAGAGCTTGTAGCTTATCTGCCGGAAATAGAAGTTTCCGCTGATACCGAAATGAATTATGCGAGCGTGTCGACCGAGACTATTGATGGTGAGCAGGTCTTAGTCGTCGATTTGGGTGATGTTCCAATCAATAGACCTGTCAAAGCAAGTTTCGTGGTGGAATGTACCACACCTCAAGCGCTTCGGGTGTCCCGTGTTGAGTATGTGGATAATCAAGTTATTGGTGGACGCTGGGACGAACCGATTTGGCGGCTAAACCGAAGAGATCAGATCAGTAAGGTACCTCCTTTTACGGTTCCTGGAGCGGGAAGCAGGCTTCTGGAAATTCCATTCACACCACTTCAAGAAGGCGCTGCGTCGGGAATGATTGTGCTGGAGTCCAATGCTCAAAATGGGGCTACTCGACGAATTCTCATAAGGGCGAGTGGTATCTTCTATGGCGAGCCTGATATCGAGTTGGCATACAGTGGGCGTGTGGCTCCGAATGTGGAGGAAGATTGTACTGATGGAGTTTGTACTATACCGGAAACCAATGCCATAGAGCTCGGTAATATTGGTTTGAATGAGGTTGGTACTTCTCAAATTACAATTAGGAACCGCTCGAGTTGTGATCCGAATCCAAGCTTAGATGTGTGCACTACATGTCAATTGGTCGTTGACAAAAATGAGAGCGAACAAGGAGTGGGTGTTGGGTTTAAAGAAGGAACCAATGAGGAAGGTCTTTTTTCGTTTGTGGGTTCTACGGGAGTGCCGTTTGTGGTGGCCCAAAAAGATGTCGATTGTGGCAGTGATGGGCAAGTCAAACTCTTGATTAATTTTCATGCACCAGAGGAGGTGGGAATTTACGGTGCTGTGATAGTCGTAGAATCCAATGACCCGGATGAGGGCGTGATTGAGATTCCGGTTAAAGCGGTTGCGCGAAATTCTCCCAAAGCAATTGCTCAAGTGAGACAATTCGACCCAATCAATCCGAGTGCGCCGTACTCAGACCCAAGCCATATTGAACCTCTTGAGCGTGTGTTTCTTGATGGACGGGAAAGTTACGACCCTACGGTCGAATTGCCAGATGACCCCAATGCGCTGCCGTACTACAAGTGGGAAGTTGTGGAGGCACCCGCTGGCGTCTTTGCTGATGACGTTGATTGGATTGGTGCCGATACTGCTTTACCCTCCATGTGGGTTCCAATTGCGGGGCATTATGTGGTTCGATTAACGGTGCGAAACGAGTTAGGTATCGAAAGCGGGGATACAATAGAGTCTCGGGTTGAATTTGAGGCGATACCAAGTAGCTCGGTTCATGTTCAGTTGATTTGGGACCATCCATCGAACGACCAAGATTTGCATTTTGTCAATATTGCCGAGAGCGAGAATATTTGTCACAAAGATTGGGATTGCTACTGGTACAACTGCAAGGCAGTAGATACGCATCCCGTGCATTGGTTTGCTGAGGAGCCGGTTTTTGCTGGACCGAACCCGCGGCTGGATAGAGATGATACGAATGGCGAAGGGCCTGAAAATATCAACGTAGATGAACCGAACCCTGGGCGCTACCGAATATTCGTTCATTATTGGTCAGGTAGCTCCTCTACCGTTAATACTGTTCGTATCTACCTCAATGGCGTGCTGCGATTCGATCAAGAAAGAACGCTTAGTGCTTCCGGCCAAGTTTGGGCCGTCGCGGATGTTGAATGGGTGGATGACGGATCTGATTTTGGAGCGGGAACCGTCATGCCTTATCCAAATTCAGAAGGAGGTCAAGTTGGTTCTGTGGCGGAGGGGCTAGATTATACATCGTGTTCCTCCTATACAGGCTGGGAATTTCCTAACTAGCGAGCGTTTGTGTGAATGTTGATAGAATTTTGCGGCGAGCCGCACAGAGTGTTGATAAATTAGGTTTCCGTGCCCCATCAATAGACCGTTTGCGGTCGGCAAGGCAAAATGCTGCCAATGATATTGTCGATACTTATCGGAGGGAAGCGAGCGAATTGGTAGAGCTTTACCTAGATGGTGACTTACAATGTCGCGATACTTTGGCTTCTTTGGTTGAGGATGCACTGGTCGAAATGCGACATTGGGTATTGGCTCATAGCGCACGT
>CAXGXL010000763.1:0-2277 GCA_964013555.1 uncultured bacterium | reverse complement strand
GGGATGTCCAGGTTTTTTGCCCCGTAACAACCCATTGATTGCCATCTAAGGTGGCTTTGGTTTGAACATTGGCTAGATCTGAACCCGCGTTGGGTTCAGAATAGCCTTGGCACCACATTTCTTCTACTGCAACAATCTTAGGCAGGAATCGCTTTTTTTGCTCTTGGGTTCCAAAGGCAATGATGGTCGGGCCTAATAGAGTTTCGCCGATGTGATTCATGCGGCCAGGGCCATTTACACGGGCATATTCTTCGTTAAAGATAACTTCTTGCAATAGGGTTGCTGCACGACCGCCGTATATTTCGGGCCAGCCTAAGCAGGTCCAGCCTTCCCGCCCCATTTTTTGTTCCCACGCTTTGCGCTCATCGAATAGGGATTCTTCATCTCCCGGTCCGCCACGCCCCTTGAGAAGTTCGAATTCTCCTCTTAGGTTGTCTTCAAGCCATTCTCTGGCCTCTTTGCGAAAGACTTCGTCTGCTTGTGTAAAACGTAAATCCATCCATTATTCCGTTTATGATAGTCCCAGGTGGGTAGCAATAAATGCGCGATGTTCCTCAGGGGTGCCAAGCAGCGCCTTGGAGCCTTGAGCGCGTTTAAAATACAGGTGAGCTTCGTGTTCCCATGTAAAGCCTATTCCACCGTGAATTTGTATGTTCTCAGCAGCGCAGCGATAGAAGGCTTCTGAGCAATAGGACTTGGCCTGCGCGGCTGCTAGGGGCAGATCATCAAGGGACTCAGATGCGACCCAACCAGCATAGTAGGCTGCAGAACGGGCTGCTTCGACTTGGACCATCATATCTGCGCATTTGTGTTTAATTGCCTGAAACGACCCAATGGGCCTGCCGAATTGAATTCGAGTTTGAGCATATTCAACGGACTTTTCGAGGCACCGCTCGGCTGCTCCCACCTGCTCTGCTGCTAAGGCAACGCAAGCCAATTGGCGAGTTTGCTCAACGAGGCGAGCACCGTTGTCAGAGCTACTCAAGCGAGAATCACTCGAGAGCACCACATTTTTGAACTCTATAGCGGCTTGTTTGCGCGTTTGGTCCATGGTCGGCGTGTATTGTGCGGTGACGCCCTCAGAGTTTGCATCTACGGCAAAGAGCTCTATTGTGTTGTCTACTCTCGCGGAAACAAGGAGCAGGTCGGCTGTGTGTCCATCAAGAACGAATGCCTTAGAGCCATTGAGAACGTATCCATGGGAGGTTTTTTCAGCTCGGGTTTCATCGCTTTTACTATTGGGAGCGCCAGTGGGCTCAGGGTGGGCTAGGGTTGCTCGTTTTTCGCCCGAGGCTAATTGAGGTAAATACGCCTCTTTGGGGGATGGATTGTCGCAAAGGAGAAGAGCATTGGTCCCGAGACATACGGATGAGAAGAAAGGAGCAGAAAAAAGGAAGCGACCCATTTCTTCCATAAGCGCTACCAAGAAAGAATAAGGAAGACCAAAGCCACCGAACTCTTCTGGTATAGTCAATCCGGCCCAGCCCAATTCACTGCAAATTTGCGTCCACGTTGAAGGAGCAAACCCGCTTTCAGTTTGCATGACGGCTAAGGTGTGTTCAGTTGTGGAGTTATTTTCGAGAAACTTTCTCGCACTCTCTTTAAGAGCGGTTTGCTCCGTATTCCACCCAAAATTCATTGAATATCTTCCCCAAACAAAGTCCTCTTTGGTGAATAGAACACGTTCTATAACTTTGTCCAGATAGAAGTTACTTTAGCTCTTGGTTTCCTTTCGTAGGATCCACGAAACGTGGTTTGAAGCTAATGATTCGAGGAACTCCTTGGGGGCAAAAGCGACGCCAGTGCTTATGACTCCAGAGCTTCTAGCTCTACCTCGAGCCAGCCAATCGGCGGCTGTGGCGAGGATTTCGCCGGAGATCCCATAAGGATCGAACCCCCTCATATCGACAGTCCCGGAGCTGTGGTCGCTTTTAGCTTGGACTAACACTCTCCACGGCACATTTTGTCGTTTATGGAGACTTGGGTCCTCTAATTTGGCGTCAATTTGCTTTTCAAAAAAGCGAATCACTCGTTTAGTTAGAATCCGGGAGAAAATGGGACGTAGCGAGTTCAGAACGGAGAACCCTTTTGCTTCTTTCTGCGGTAAAATCAAGTAAGCTGAATAATCTGCAATGGACTTGATTTCGTTGGGAATAAGGATTGTATCTCCTCCTGGAAATGGAACCACATGGGATTTTTCGCGGTCTCCTGCTAATCTCACTCGAGTGGGGAGCAGCGAAGGGCGCTCTTGGACCCAGTTACGATTGCGGTAGGTAT
>CAXGXL010000762.1:0-2282 GCA_964013555.1 uncultured bacterium | reverse complement strand
GTACTAGTCCCGACGAAACACTCGAAAATGGCGATCCACTTCCCGGAGGACTTGGGCTAGATGAACCGTGCCAAGAAAAATTAGATTGCCGTCGGCCCTTGGTCTGCGATTTGAACAATACCTGTAGCAAGCTCCCATTTTTCCGAGGGGCCAATTGCTCTAGGAGTGAACGAGAACTCGGCGCATTTCGAGGTTATTTCGAATTGCCTGATGACACTATCTTTGACGACTCTCCAGAGATACCCGACGATTTTGAATTCTACCGACTGCCTTTTCCTTCCAATATTCGTGTAAAGAGCGGGAGAACATCGTTGGCCGGACATGCCGATCCCGGAGAAATACTCGGCTTGAACATTAAGGAAACTTTTTTTGATGTCTTAGAAGAAGACGTTCAAGGGTTCGGCATTACAAGCCCGGTTTTCTTTCGATTCTCTGATCAGGTAAATCCCGAAACCATTTGCTTGGATGCCGGAAGCATCTACCCGGAGTTATACCAAGAAAAATCCTTCGAATTTTCTTCAGATAACTCGGCAAAAGAAAACCAAGACGATGATACTCCGGAGCCTGTTGTTTTTTGTAAGAACCAAGGAGAGCCCAATATCTTTGTAGTCAACCTCGACACAGAGCAATCCACTAGACCTGCGTTTCCAGTTCAAATGCAACTCTCCGGTGAAAACTCCAAATACATATGTGGCAATTGGCTGGGAGTTGCTCCAATAGATGGCACGCATTTCGAGCATGGAGCCACCTACGCCATCATCGTGCTTGATTCGGTTTATAGCCAATGGAATGACAAGCCTATTCAAGACTTAGACTTTGCTGCGATTGTATCCGGTGAAGAAAAAAACACAGCCATGGAGCCACTTCTTGATTGGCTCGATGCGAACTCCATTGAAAGAGAGCGTGTTGCAACTGCCACTGTCTTCACAACTACCGATCCAGATGCCATTGCCACCAAACTCCGCGCTGCGGTTCACCAAGAGCCAGCCCCTACCTTTGATAACAATACGTATTCTTGTGACGACGCAGAAGGCAGTGCTCCATGCGAGCTCGTTCCCTGTCGAGAATCACCGGCGGCGACCTTCTATGAAGTTCGTGGAACCTATCGCAATCCTATTTTCCAAAGCGGGACGCGCCCCTATGAAAAATCTTCAGATGGAGGGCAGATCACCCGTGATGCCGACGGCAACCCTCTTTCGACGGGCTTATATGAATCAATGTGTTACTCAGCCGCCATTCCCAAAACCGGTGAAATGCCTCCGAATGGCTGGCCGGTTTTGATTTATGCCCATGGTACTGGCGGGTTTTTCTCCTCACTAACTCTAGCTAATCCACAACTAGCTGGTCTCTTCGCTGAATCCGGCTATATAGCCATTTCATTTGATAACATCATGCACGGTCGCCGACAGGCAGAGGGTGGAAATGTCACTCAGGATACCCTTGACCCAGCTCCGGGGTTAAAATTCTTTAATCTCGCCAATCCAAGAGCGTCGAGGGACAATATATTACAAGGCTCAGCCGACCTTTTTCACTTAGTCAGACTGCTTAAGAACGATCCTAGTGGACTTTCGATTCCAGGAAATAGCAACCTCGAAGACGTCAAAATCGACTCCAGTAAAATTATTTTTCTAGGGCACTCCCAAGGTGCAGTCATCGCGGCAGCTTTCATTGCCGAAGAAAGGGACATAGATGGTACCATTCTTAGCGGAGCTGGAGCCGACTTAATGCTCTCGATTTTCAATAAGACCCAACCCATCGACATGAAGGCGCTAGTCAGCGCCTTCTTCGGAGACAGTAACCTAACTCGAATTCATCCAGTTATGGGAATTCTATCGTCGATCTTTGGTGAGTCAGATATGTTGAGCTATGCCCCCACCTATCTTCGAGAACCCAACGTTGGCAGAACACCTATTCCGCTAATGCTCTTTTCCGGTATCAACGACTCGTTCTCACCAACCCAAACCCACAATGCATTAATGAGAGCCGCAGGCCTACCAATTGTAGGGCCGCTCGAAGCAGAGGTTGTTGGTGTCACCCATACTACAAGTTCGGAAGTATCTGGAAATATCAATGGAACAACCGCCGGTGCACTCCAATTCACCCCACCGAACCGGAGCGACACCAATGCTCCCGAGTACGACGGTCACTTCATCATTTTTGAAGATGCCAATGCTCAAGAGAGTATTCGTACTTTCCTAGAATCAGCGAAAACCGGCATGGTAACAATCAAGCGATAAGGAAAACAAAGCCATGAAGAGAGCAGCCTGCCCCTTAATAGCCAC
>CAXGXL010000761.1:0-2296 GCA_964013555.1 uncultured bacterium | reverse complement strand
CGCTCCATTCAATTCGATGAAAAAACAATTATTGGCAGTTTCTAGGATATTACCAGTGGATGTCAAAACGGTTTGGGGGCACACTCCCTGGAACCCATTTGAGGTTTTCGGCAGAAGAAGAAAAGAGCGTAACGCGCGCAACTCGCATACTACATCCACCGACACCTCCTCAAACCCAACCCGACAAGAGCCACCATCCCATCCAAAAGCGCCCCTGGTATTCTCTAGTTTTGGGCACGTAGGATTGCGCAAGGCCGAAGGCTGCTCGCCTTTGGTTTTGCCCTAGACGATGAATATACATAAACTTAGATTGAACCATAAGATAATGCGAACCGGATCGCAGAACCCCAAACCGACCTGCGACCTCTTCGGTCAAGAAAACGGGAGCCGGAACAAAACCAGACTATCTCATGTACGATGTGTTGATAAAAAATGGACGAGTTTTTGACGGGCTTGGCAACCCTTCACAAACCTGCGACGTGGCCATTGAAGATGGTTTCATCAAGCTGGTTGCCCCTCATATCGATGGCGATGCTTTAGAGGTAATCGATGCTTCAGATCTCTGGGTTACCCCCGGCTTTATCGACATCCACACCCATTACGATCTCGAGCTCGAGATTGCTCCGGAACTCAGCGAATCCGTTAGGCACGGCGTTACCACAATCGTCATGGGCAACTGCAGTCTCTCCATTGCCATGGGTAAACCCCAAGATCTTGCCGACATCTTCCTTCGGGTCGAGGCTCTACCCAAAGAGCTCATCGACCGCTGGCTAGGAACAAGCGTCCACTGGGAGAGCACCGGCGATTACCTCAATCATCTACGCCACGACCTGAACCCCGGCCCTAACGTTACCGCTCTCCTAGGGCACAGCGCCTTGCGCTGTAAAGTCATGGGATTCGAACGCAGCCTCAGCGAAAAAGCGACAAAATCCGAAATTGAATCCATGCGGAAACTCACTCGGCAGGCACTAAAAGACGGTTTTATAGGAGTGTCCATCGATATGATTCCCTGGCACATGGTGGGAGGAGAATTTAGGGGACACACTCTACCATCCCAACACGCCAGTTACACAGAATACAAAGCCCTTGCCGAAGTTTGCCTCGAGTTTGACGCTGTCTTTCAATTGACCCCCAACGTCCAAAATCCTCTCGCCTTTTTAGATCTGCTTCGTTTGTGCCTGATTCGACGCCGGGGCAAGGCCCTGCGAGTCACCCTTCTGACGGCACTCGATTCTGTTACCCATCGCTCGCTCTGGCGGCTCTTTCCCCTCTTTGGCTGGGGCATGAATAAGATTCTTCGTTGCAACACCCGCTTTCAAACCATTACCGAACCCTTCACCATTTACTCCGATGGCCCCATCACTACCCTCTTTGAAGAATTTGAGTCCGGGGTTTTGCTCAACAATTGCGACAACCGGCAAGAGCGCTTGGCCCTTTGGGCCCAACCCGGATTTAGGGACCGGTTCATCCAAGAATGGCGAGACGCAAGATTTGCCACCTCCCCCCGAGATCTTTCCTTGATGCGCATCGTTGGATGCCCCCACCGCCAATGGGAAGGCAAAAGCGTGCACGACGTCGCCTCGCTCTGCTCCAAAGACCCCGTCGAATGCTTTGTCGATCTCCTCATTGAATTTGACGAAGATTTACGCTGGTACACCACCGGTGCCAACGATCGGCACGCCCAGCGACTCACCCTCATGGGTGACGAAGACATTCTACCAGGCTTCACCGACGCTGGCGCCCACAACCGCAACCTCGCCTATTACGACGGAACCGTTAGCTTTTTGAGGCAAGCCATGCAGACCCAATTCATGTCGATGGAAAGAGCAATATCACGTTGCACCGGTGAGTCAGCCAGCTGGTTTCAAGTGGACACCGGAGTTCTTGAACAAGGGGCCAAAGCCGACATCGTCCTGCTCGATCCAAAGCAACTCAACAAGCCGATTCCAGACCCTGTACTCATTGACGACCCGCTCCTAGAAAACGCCAGTCGAATGGTCAAGCGAGATCCTGATGGAGTCATCCGGACTGTCTTCATTCGTGGCAAGCGCGCCTTTTCTCAAGGCAAACAAAATGAGCACCTTGGAAGAGAACCCTTAGGAGAGTACATAACTCAAAGCGAGAAAGCGAAAAAGCGTATCTTGCACCGCGTGTCATCCCGAGATCGCATCAGTCCGCTACGACTTGATCACCCATTTCAAAGCTATTGGGAGGTGTTTGTCCTAAAACACCAAAACCCCACAAACGTGCTTTTTCATCTATTTGGAATGGTTTACGGCTACGCCATTATTGCCGC
>CAXGXL010000760.1:0-2298 GCA_964013555.1 uncultured bacterium | reverse complement strand
CTTCAAGGGTAACTCCCACAAAAAGAATTCCTTCTTCTTCAAATTGGTAGGCCACATCTGCAAGAATTTCTGCCTCCATTTGGCATGGGGGACACCAGCCTGTCGTGAAAAAAAGCAGTATGCCTTTCCATTTGCCGCCTTTGTTTATTCCTTCCCGGTAGATGTGATTGAGGCTAAGCACTTTGTCCTCGTCATTACGTTCGGCAAATTTTTTCGCCACTTCGTTTCCGAGATCAAAACTCAGATCTTCGATGATATCTCCGACTTCCTTGCCAAAACCGGAATTGGGTTCCTCTGGGTAGCCGTAGTTAAGATCGCATTTGGAAAAGTCGAGAGTACAGTCGTTGTTGCATCCGAGAAAGCCGCCCGCATATTTTCCAAGGCCAGAAATATCGCCGCAGGTATTGCCACCGAAATCCTGTCCGTCGCAGCTTTCGCCAACGTCCAATATATCGTTACCGCATCCTTCTGCGTCAGGGTCACTGCATGAAGCAAGTCCGAGGCAAGCGAGGGTTAAACAAGGAACTAAGATGAGAAGTGTATTTTTCACTCAATGACTCCCGATAGAATTGATTAAACAAGTGTCAACCCGAATCTATTGCACTGGAATTGAGCCAGATCAAGCAGAACTGCGGATTCAAGACCTTGGTGAATAGTGTTTTTTGTGGCAGCCTGGCCCTAAGATGAAATCCAGAGAAGATAAAATTGTCGAATCGAAAATGAAATTGCGTGAGCGATTTCTTAAGAAAATGCACGAGAGCCCCAGTTTAGCAGATGGTGAGCCGATGGGCTCTGGTCCTTCGAATCGGCATGGGATGCCGGTCTTGCCTCCGGAGCAGAAGGAGACTCTTAAATGGCCGGTTCTCGATTTAGGGACCCATCCTAAAGTCGAATTAGGTAGATGGCTCTTAGAGCTCAAAGGAGCTTGTACGAATCCTATGTCCTTGAATTGGAACGATTTTATGAGCTTGGAGCAAGTTGAAGATACCAGTGATTTCCATTGCGTAACCGGCTGGTCACGCTTGAATATTCCCTTTAGGGGGGTGCGATTCTCGGAGTTGGCTGCTCTAGCTGGAGTCCAGAAGGAGGCGAGATTTGTTCTTTGTACGTCCTACGATGACTACACGACGAATTTATCAATGCAAGAAGCGCTCAAAGATGACGTACTTTTAGCTCACTCGGCTTTCGGCAAGCCTCTAGAGCAAGAGCATGGGGGGCCGGTTCGGATGGTTACCCCCCAGTTGTGGGCATGGAAGGGGGCAAAATGGATCAAGCAGATTGAGTTTCTACAAGAAGACAAACCGGGTTATTGGGAAGTACGGGGATATTCTAACACGGCGTATCCATGGAGAAACGATCGATATTCGAAATAGCTTCTAGGGCGTTGCGTAGATGACGGTAACCCACAACGGTGTAGCACCGCTTTTACTATGTTGGTAGATCCCAATGCCGACCTCCGCAAATGAGTCCCTTAAGTGTTTCGATTCCGTGAGGGGGGTTAGGGTAGTGGTCCGGTATATATTGGCAGCACTTTGCTGGAGCGTAGTTTCTTGCATAATTCGCTTAATCAAGTCCTCTGAGTTGTCGAATTTCGTTCGCAGTGTCTTTCGCTTCCCCATTTTCTGACTATGCAGGAGCGCTAGATTTTCTAAGCTTGGATCAACCTTTAAGGCTTTTAATCCTAATTCGGTGCGGGTTTTGTTGATAATGGAATAGGCTTTCTGTGTGAGTAAATCAGTGCTTCCCGCTTCGCCGAGTTTGGCTAGAATCAAGACTGCCGTGAGTGAATTGTGGTGGGTCTTGGGGGAGCGTTCTACACCAAGACCGAAAGTCGTTATATGGGGATCAATCATATTTTTTAGGTGAGACGGGCTTTGGAGCCAATGTTTGAAAATTTCGTGGACGTTATCACCAATTGCAATATTCTCTAGGGCACGTTCAGCTAGAAGGTCAGCTTTTGAAAGCCGGTGGGATAAATTGCCGGTGTTCGGCGACGTATGAGCGAAGAAGTTTCCTTCAATCATATCCATAGCATGGTTGCGGGCAATATTATCCAGGGAGCTACTGCGGGCTAAGAGCCTAACTCCATTGGCTTTTCGGGCCTCTAGGATGAGTGCGGCTAATTGCTCCGAGGGATGTTGATCGGAGAATTTGGGCTGAGTTCTTTTTGGGGAAATGGGTGGTGACCAGGGCGGGTGTCCAACTCCGATTGGGAAATGCGCTGCAACTTGGGGCCCCGAGCCCCGGTCAACGAGAATTTGGATATCCATGACTCCTGGCTGGCTCCCAGTTGGGATG
>CAXGXL010000759.1:0-2298 GCA_964013555.1 uncultured bacterium | reverse complement strand
CCATCTCTGATGTCCCCACTAATTTCTCACGACGACTTCCCGTTGAGATATCTAAAGTTCGATATCCCGCAGCCAGTACATCATCGACCGCTCGCGTAAGCAGGTTGCCCAAATCGCCTCTATTAGCGGAATGTTCCAAAAGCATCCCCAAACTCAGTATAGCGGCAATAGGGTTGGCTTTTTCCTGCCCCGCAATATCCGGTGCAGAGCCATGAACGGGTTCGAAAATACCTGTCTTCTCCCCCACAGAGGCCGAAGGAAGCATGCCAAGAGAACCGGTCAGAGCTGCGGCTGTGTCCGAGAGAATATCGCCAAACATATTCCCTGTGACCAATACATCGAACTGAGAAGGATTAGTTACTAATTGCATCGCACAATTATCAACGTAATAATGTTCAAGTTCGACATCTGGATAGTCTCTACTTAATTCATTCATTACCTCACGCCACAAACGCTGAACATCAAGAACGTTTGCCTTATCCACACTTACCAATCTCTTTTTGCGGCTTTGGGCGATCTCAAATGCTACGGCACCAATCCGCCGAATTTCCTGCTCATCATAAACCATGGTACTAACACCCCGGCGCACCCCATTATCTATTTGAACGCTTTGGGGGTGACCGAAATAGATTCCCCCAATTAATTCTCGAACAATGATAAAATCGGCCTCCTTTGATAGTTCCTCTCTGAGCGGAGACGCCGTTGCCAAACTTTCGAAGAATTTGGCTGGTCGCAGATTGGCAAAAACCTCTAAGTCGCTTCGGAGTTCCAAAAGCCCTCGCTCAGGCCGACACTCGAGAGAAAGCCCATCCCATTGGGGTCCACCTACTGCTCCGAGTAAAACCGCATCGGATTCAAGAGCTAGCTTAGAGACCGAATCAAGCAAGGGCTTGCCATGATTCTCGATGGAGAGCCCACCAAAATCCGCCCGTTCTAACTCAAAACGTAAATCAGTATGATTGCTGAGCAAGCTCAAAACCTTGACCGCCTCAGTTACAACCTCAGGCCCAATCCCATCTCCCTCTAAAAGCAAGACCTTCACTAAACTCATCACCCGGCCCCTATTGCTAGAAAACCAGAACTCGAGGATTCAATCGAACTCGGTTCTCGATTCAAGTCTTCCTGATAGTGGAGGTGATTCAACGCGCAAACAAAAGCCTTTGCGCTAGCAACGACGATATCCGTATGGGTACTTTGGCCTTGAGCGAGAAGATCGCCCTTTTGTATTCGGACATTCACTCGCCCCTGAGCATCAGATCCACTGGAGATAGCGGAAATACTATAATCAGATAGACGAATATCCGAGGTTTTGATCGCAACCTTAATCGCTTCGAAAGCCGCGTTAACAGGCCCATCTCCAACGCTTTCGGCTTCTAGAGTCCTCTCTCCCATTCGAATAGAGACCCGCGCTTTGGGGGTTAGGTCACTACCACTTTTAAACTCAACTCGAAGAACTTCATAAAAATCGACGACATTGCGAATGGAGGTTGTAACAAGAGCGTGAAGATCTGCGTCATGTATTTCTTTCTTCTTGTCCGCCAATTTCTTGAATTCAAAGAAAATATCTTTCAACTCGGCGTCACTTAAAGAATAGCCCAGCGTCTCAAGGCGGCTCCTAAGAGCATGACGCCCCGAGTGCTTGCCCAAAACAAGATTTGACTGACTAAAGCCCACATCCTCTGGAGCCATGATTTCGTAAGTGGTGCGTTCGTTTAATACGCCGTGCTGGTGAATACCTGCTTCGTGAGCAAATGCATTCTTGCCCACAATCGCTTTATTCGGTTGAACAGGGATGCCAGTAATGTGACTCACCAATTGACTTAGGCTAAGCAACTTTGTGGTTTCAAGTTTGGACTGTACTTTGAAGATATCGCTTCGCGTCCTAAGGGCCATAACGACTTCTTCAAGGGCTGCATTACCTGCTCGTTCACCGATTCCATTGATGCAGCCCTCCACCTGCCGGGCACCTGCAGCAATAGCAGCCAATGAATTGGCCACAGCCAAACCCAAATCATTATGACAATGACAAGAAACAATTGCTTGATTGTTCTTACACAGAGAGACTATTTCGGAAATCAACAAACCATATTCGACGGGTGTAGCATATCCCACTGTATCAGGAACATTTAAGATAGTAGCACCATTTTCGATAGCGCACGCCATCGCTTCTTTGAGAAAACCCACGTCACTTCGCGTGGCGTCCTCGGCGGAAAACTCTACTCGCTCAGTAAAGGACTTACACAAGGAGACACCAAACTGAATCTGCTTAAGGACCGCAGACTTCGTCATTTGAAGCTT
>CAXGXL010000758.1:0-2303 GCA_964013555.1 uncultured bacterium | reverse complement strand
AGCTTGGATCGTCAATGGGAGGGGAGTGGCGAAGCTTCGACCTCTAAGGGCGTCGCTGCAGTTTTGGGATGATGCTCTTGTAAGAAACTCACGATTCGCTCTTCTAGCCAGTATTTCGGTGCCCACGGAAAAAGACCATGGACAAACCCCACGTGGCCGCCTCCATCACTTAGTTCCAAGGTTATATTTGTCGAAAGCTCGTCGTCATGTGGAATTGAGTCAGGGGTCATAAACGTATCGTCTTGTGCGTGGACGATTAGGGTAGGAACCTTTATTTTATGAAGGTGATTTCGGCAGCTCGCTTTAGAATAATAATTATCCAAATCCGTTATCCCAGAAATGGGTAGTGTTATGAGTCGGTCAAAATCTCGCAGGGATTTAATTTTTAAGATGTCTTTTGGACTCAATGAGAATAATGAGCTGTAGTCGAGTTGCTTCATTTTTTGAAAAAGACGTTTGCGCAGCCAGCCTAGGATCGCTTTTTGATAAAAGCCGCCGAGGGATTGGTTCAACACTGAAATGGTTTTTCCTACTTCGAAGGGGACTGACGCTGCGAACGCAATGTGAATTGGAGTTTTGGCCCCTTCTTCTCCCAAATACTTAAGTAGCTTATTCGCGCCGATAGAAATGCCAACCGCGTAGAGCAGTGTTGAGGGCTCTCGCTTATGAATGGCATCAACCACAAAGCGAATATCATCTGTATCGCCGGCTAGGTAGCTTCGGTGAAGCCGGTTGAGGCGGGTGCCGCAGCCTCGGTGATGCACAAAGACGGCTCGGCTTTCTTGGGTAACGACTTCTTTTAGAATGCTTCTTGCGTAGGTTGATTCGAGGCAGTTTCCTTCAACCCCCGACAAAAAAAGAGTAATGGGGCCTTTTGTTCCGGCCCATGCGAGCTCTAAAAAGTCGCCATCTGGGAGTTCCATATACTCGTACGAAAGCTCTAGGGGCACGGGAAGTCGCGCCATCAGCCCAATCACGGTTTGAGCGTGCTTGTTTTTAAGCCACCAAGGCGGCTTGTAGCTGCTTGTTGTAACTGGCATGTCTATCCGGCGTTAAGGTACGAGCAAACGGGTCAACGTCAAAGCGGAGTACGCGATTTGTCTTGGCTGGGATATATCTTTGGGGTTTCGGGTTGTCAACGACACTCGGGGAGGGGGCTGCGAGCTACCAGGGGGCGGCTTTTCCGTAGAATAAGTAATGCATTAGGATTGGATAGAACTTTAGTCGTGAATTGTTATTCGGTCTGGGGTTCGAGGTGAAAAGCAAGTTGGCCCGCCAAGTACAAACATCTTGCGGAGGTGTTAGTGCAAATAGGGATCCATAGCTTACTTAGCCGCAACCTATCTGCCCTAAGACGCTTTGAAGTCGAAAATGCGTGTTTGCTTTCGTTTTGGTCAAAGAACACTCGTTATTTCAAGGCTTTTTAAGTTAAAAGAAGGTACCCAAATCGGGTTTATGAATTCCTCTAGCTGATTTTGGCCATTTCTAGTACGAACCGCTTCGGAGAGTTTCATGGACCTAAAAGCTGTATTGGATGTAGGTATTGAGGTTGGCAACCTTCTTGGGTCCTATTTTGCATCGCCCGAAAAGCGGCTTTATGGGGGCTATCTTATCTCCTCTTTGTTTCTGGCCTATTTCGTTTTTTGGCGAACCAAACAAGGTGGCAGTTTTATCAAGTATGTATTCGATAAGCGAATTTGGCTAAGTCGTTCTTCTCAGGTGGATTACACCTTAATTCTATTTAATGGTTTTGTTAAGGTTCTGCTGATTTCCCATTTTTTGTTGTATGGACTTCATTTGGCGTTTTGGGTTGGCGAATACCTGCGTCGCTTTTCGTTTCTTTCATCCGTTGGCCTAAGTCAAACGCAGACGATTGTAGGGTACACCATCGCTCTGAGCGTACTTGGAGATCTGAGCGTTTATGGTGTGCACCGCTTGATGCATGAAATTCCTTTTTTGTGGCGGTTTCATAGCGTCCATCATTCAGCGACGACCCTGACCCCATTGACTCAATTGCGGCTGCATCCAGTTGAGCTCATTATCAACAACCTGCGCAGCGTTCTCATTTTTGGATTGGTTACCGGTATATTTGACGCTCTCTCCAGCTACGCAGTCAGTAAATGGACTTTTTTGGGGGTCAATGTTTTTGGCTTTGTCTTTTTTGCGTTTGGCGCCAATCTAAGGCATTCCCATGTTCCGTTACGCTATTGGAGTTTTATTGAGTACGTTTTTGTTAGTCCCTACCAGCATCAAATTCATCATAGTTCGGACCCTGCTCACCACAACAAAAATTATGGTTCGAA
>CAXGXL010000757.1:0-2304 GCA_964013555.1 uncultured bacterium | reverse complement strand
TGAAGCTATAAAATTGATCAATCCCAGCCCACCAACAAAAATGAACCAACCGACAAAGTTCCGGTTCTTTTTTTGCGGATTGGTTGGCTTCATTTTTCTATTAGAGAATTTCTCTCGTTGAGTTGCAAGCCCCAAAATCCCTTTAACTTGAACGAAGGCATAAGACTCCAAACCGACCGCTCAAAGAGAGAGCTAGCTCAAAAACGGTTCTGATTCGGGTGCAAATCGTTAATCTATTAGTTACGACTTCAATTATACTCGTATGGAAGGTATACGGTTCTTGCACGACCCTACTTTGACGAACCTACGCCCGAGAGCGAGAACGGACTACCATGAGCGCCCAACGCCTCTCCCGATTGTTGATTCCCCGAAAGCAGCCCGGCACCAAAACATGGTTATTCTCTGGTGCCGCGTTTATTGGCGCCCTTGCCGCGTTGCGCATGCAAATATGCTTCAGGCTCTCACTCTCGTTCGGTGCTGCATTAGAGCAAGGGTTTGTGGCGGGCATCCTTCAAGATGCAGCGGTAGGGCTGGCACTGGTGGGCATCACCGCCAGCCTAAGCTCTCTAAAAAGACCCATTGGGATTGGAATTGGGCTAGGCTTCTCTATTTTACTTTGGGTCGTCAGCTTCTCCCACGTTCTTTACGTCGATTTTTTCGGTGGCGCTTTGCCTTTTTGGACCATCCTCTCCCACTGGTCCGACACCCCCGAGGTCATGGGTTCTGTGCTCTCCATCGGTTCTACCCCGGCCATTGGGGCAAGCTTTGTTTTGCTACTACTCAACCTCTACCTTCTCTTTACCGCCCGCGGGAACCCCTTAAAACCGACCTGGGTTATCATCAGCGTCCTAGGAGCCTGCTCTCTGATTTACACAAGCAACCACATTCCCAGTCGCCGTCACAATCCCCTACTAAGTACTCATGTCTTAGCGCATTGGTGGACGCAAAAAGACTTCGACAACACCTCCCGCACGCCACGATTTCTCCCACCTAAAGAGTTGAATGAAGCTCGCCAAATTTTGCAGCAATTCAAGACCCAAACCTGCGGCGTACCTCTGCCCAACCCAACCGACACGCTCCCCGCTTTACGAAGTCAATTGGGCCTTCCAACCGATGGTTCCATTAACGTGGTCCTTCTCTTTGTCGAATCCCTGCGGGCACTCGAGTGGCAAGACCCACTCATCGGGCCGGCGGTCTTCCCCAACCTCCAGCGAATTGTATCTAAACATGGAATTGTCTTTGAACAAGCCTATTCTTCAGCCCTAAGCGGTGGCCAAACCGCAAGGGGCCTCTTTAGCACGCTTTGCTCACAACTACCTTATATAGATGGACCCGCCACCATTATTTCTAGACCCGCTATCTCTATTTCTTGCGTGCAAGAGGCCTTTAAAAAGTCAGGCTACCACACCGGGTGGATGACGCCCCATCGTCAGAAATTCCACAACCAAGGAACATTCGAGCGACTTCATGGAACCGCCACCATCTATGGAAAACGCTATTTCCAAAGCCGCACCGATCCCAATGCGCTCAAAGTAGGCCACTGGGACGCCATCTCCGACGAGCCCTTTTTGCGAACCCTGGTACCCGCACTTGAAAATTTAGCCAAGAAATCGCCGCTTTTTGCCCACGCCCAAACCCTCAGCAGTCACCACCCCTACCAATTTGTTCCTGGGCACGAGGTCGATTCCAGCGCACTAGGCCTGTCTCAAAAAGCCAAAGAGTATCAAGCCTACCTTTCAACCCTTCATTATACCGACAGCGCCCTCAACCACTTTTTCGAAGAGCTTATGAAAAGCGAGATTCAAGACAACACCCTCGTAGTGCTGCTCTCTGACCACAGTACTGGATTCATCGGACCTCGCCCCCCTGATGGCCCGGTTCAAACAAACGAGTTATTAAGCCGCATTCCCTTGGCTTTTGTCACCAAAAACATGCCACACCCCACACGCGTCGCCCGGCCTGTTCATCAAATTGACATTGCCCCAACCGTAGCTGCCATAGCCGGTGTACCTGAAATTCGCTCTTGGCTAGGCCGCAACATCTTTGCGCATCCTAGCGGCCCCATTCTTGTAACCAGCCCCAACGAGATATACTCCCGGTGCGGTGACACCATCTGCATCGCCCACCGCCGTCAAAATGTCTCACACTGCTCCAATCTTCCCTCTAAGGAAGATCCCCTCTTTCTCCCAAGTCCTCTTACACTTCACCCCGCCCAAAATCAAAACGAACTCTCCTACTACCGTAAGGTCATCGACGCCAGCCAGGCGCTAGCGGACCTTTCCCAATGAAAAAGAAACGTCCTCT
>CAXGXL010000756.1:0-2309 GCA_964013555.1 uncultured bacterium | reverse complement strand
ATGGGCCAAGCCTGAGCCCCTAATCGAGATGCCAGCATTTGGGCTCTCTCGAAGGTTCGATTCAAAATAATCAATTCCTTAGGCATTTTGCGAGAAAAGTGCTCAGCTACCAGTCGACCGGTGTCTCCCGCTCCCACCACAACAACACTCCGGCTAGAAAAATCAGAAAAGACGCGACCAGCGAGATGCACGCCAGCCGAGGCGGTAGATACAGCTCCCGCCCCTATCTCCGTTTCACTTCGGCTTCTTCCCGCAACCCGAAAGGCCCCCTGCACAATCTTATCGAAATAAGTTGAATGAAAATATGCCTTGCTTTCATCGTAGGCCAACTTCACCTGACCCAAAATCTGCGCCTCACCCAAAATCAGAGAATCGAGTCCACAAGAGACGCGGTAAAGATGCTCAATGCCCTCCCTACCAGAGAAGCCATAACGATTTTCGATACTTGGGACCCGTTTCGCTCCTATCAACTCTCCCACGGACTGCCAAACCCTGGAAATCAGTGAGCGATTGACACTACCACTCAAGTAAATCTCAGTTCGGTTGCAAGTTGATAGAACAAAGGCGCTTTCGAGCCCGACAATCTCATTCAATTTCCCATACAAACCTCGAATCTCCTGGGCACTAAGAGCCAGTTGCTCCACTGCATCAATCGGAGCACTATTGAGGCTAGCCCCCAATAACTCAAAACTTGAAAGCACTCGAGAAGACATCGCCATTTGAAACCTAAGAAAGAAACTTATGAAAAGAAGACCACAAAAATGCGGATCCCATCATTGCCAAAACGGCAAAAATAAAACCGGCTAGCGAAAGAAAAACAGATCTGGGTCCCCGCCAACCAAGCACGAAATAAGCTACGATCATAAGCCCGTAAACAAACCATACCGCCAAAGTGGTGATAAATTTAGGATCTTGATAAAATTGAGGAAACAAATCAAACGACATCATCACCCCTAAAGCAATCGTCGCCGATAAAAACATCCACCCTAAACAGGTGGCCCCAAAGGCCATATTTCGAAGAACATCAAGAGAAGGCAGCCGATCAAAGATCATACCGAATCGCTTGCGCTTAAGAGAGTGGTACAAAAGCAAGAACATCACCGCATAAACGGCCCCAAGAGCAAATGCGGAATAACCCAAGACAGCAACCGCAGCATGCAGACCGAAAAGAGGATTGTTCAATAGCTCGCTGGTAGCCGCCTCGGGGGCATTATGCGGCAGTAGCGCTGAAGCAGCGAGTTGCAACATCACGACCATAGGCAGAATAAAGGCGCCCGTACTTTTACTTTTTTGAATCTGCTCCACATAAAGGTACACGATTGCCACCGAGAGAGCGATGACCGTTAAAGCCTCGGGTAAACTCCCCATAGGGTGCCTTCGGAAATGCAAGGCTCTTAAAATAATGAAGGTAAAGTGGAGTAGAACCGCAATGGATAGAACCGGTGTACAGGTCTTCTCGGCAAATTCATCCCGGCTCCTAAAATAGGTCACATAGTTTACTGTCACTAGACCGTACAAAAGCGGAAGGCCCGCTAGGAGAAGATCAATCAGTATAACCATAACAACCTGCTTCTAAATTCCTTTATCTCCAATGGTCAAGATGGTTTGCCTTGGGAAAGCCTAGTTTATTTTACAATCGACATCTTAGAAATGAAAAGCGGAGAAGAGAACTTAGTCCTTTAGAGGTTTGGTCTGAGCCGGAAGCACTCGAATATAAGGGCGAAGACGATAATACATTTTTCGGCCAATTCCTCGAATCTTTAGTAATTCCGAGGTTCTACGAAATGGTTTATTCTCGCGCATCATAACGATCCGACGAGCTCTATGGCGGCCGATTCCCGGTAGGGCCATCAACTGCCGGACGGATGCCTTATTGAGATCAAGCGGCCGCCGGGGGACGGTGGATTTTGCCCAGGCCCCAGATACAAAGCAGAGGCAAATCAATAGAGAGCTCAGCCATTTCATAATGCGCCTTGCCTTTCCATCAAACTAGGCGCTGACGAATCCATGGACTCAAAGTGCTCTTTTTTCGGAGCTTCGTTCTTAATATGAAGCCTCCCATTAATGGGAAAGGCATCCAAAAGTACACTCAGGCTTTGATCCGCATTTACAAACGCGACCCCAATTCTTCTATAAAGAGGGCGCTTGAGAGTATCGGCATGAACAATGGTATAAACAGATTTTTTAGTACATTCCATAACGCAATCCTTTTTTGCTAATGTGTTGCAAAAGATTTGCACTAAGAATGCCAACACCTCTTGAGTAATAATTTTAATAACTTACGTAGATAAATATTGAAAATGGATGGA
>CAXGXL010000755.1:0-2313 GCA_964013555.1 uncultured bacterium | reverse complement strand
AGTCGACGACCATCGACTTGACTGAATTCTATCAATCCCGATGCGAACTCTTAAGGGATTTATGGTCTGTAATTCCAACAACTTGGAAGGAGGGAAAAGTAATAAAGAGTGCGCCTCCACTCCAACACCCCTGTACTAGGTAACGATAATCCGAGAAAAAACAAGAAGCTTGCTCAAAAACAGGGTAGATTGTTAGCATGCCCACACTAGCAACCGTCTTCCAAGATAACGTTCCCAACCCCGCCTCCGTGGCCGGCGTTGATGAATCCCAGCTCGAGATAATCCTAGAAGACTTACTAACTCGCGCCGTCGAATCCTGGCCTAACCTCCACATCGAAAAAGAGGATTTTGTTACCCACCTGGCTGAGCGATTTTCGGCAACCGAAGACCAACTCGTATCTTTAAAGGCCGTCCGCGCTGAGGATCTCTACCTCGCTTGTGCTTGCTCACGAGGCAACCAAGAAGCACTCAATCTCTTCGCCACCAATTTTCAAACCACCGTAGATGGAGTGCTCAGCCGACTCAAGCACCAGGGAATCAATCCGGACGATATAAAACAACAGCTAATGGAGCACTTGCTCTTTCCCAGAAGCAAGGACACGCTCCCCGCCATTGCACTCTACGCTGGGTACGGTGCATTGGGTTCTTATATGCGGGTCGCTGCGTTTCACCGAGGCCTGAAAATACTGGAGAAAGACAAGCGACTTAAGCCACTCGAAGAACTTGAGCACGCGGTCTCCATATCTACCGATGACCATGATCCCGAACTACAAACCCTAAAGAATCGGTACCGCGGTGAATTTAAGGAGGCATTTCAGACCTGCCTCTCCAGCATCGACAGTCGCGAACGAAACTTACTGCGGTACCATTACATCAGCGGGCTGACCACTCGACAGATCTCCGCCATGCTCGGAGTAGACCAATCCACGGTCGTTCGGTGGCTCGCAAAAGTCCGTTCCGCCCTCCTAATGGACACCAAAGAGCTACTCATGAAAAAATTAGGTATAGGCGACACCGAGGTTCATAGCATTTTGCGGCTCGTCGAAAGTCAACTTGATTTAAGCATCGAGCGGGTTCTCCAAACAAAAGTAAAAGAATCCTAACCGCCCCTAACCTCTCAAAAATCTTTGATTTTCCTTCCCACAGGTTGGCTCAGTTAGCACCCTACCAATTCTAACAAAACTATTACATTAAAAGAGAGTATTTCTGGGAAGCTATGCATTAGGTAGCGTCCCGGAAAAATCAACCAGCCCAAAGGATTACCACAATGAGCGAGGATATTCTTCGATTGACCCTGGATCTCTACAGCTTTGTCCAAGATACCGAGCCACTGACCACCGATCGAAAGCTCCCTTTAAACACCCAGCGCTTCCGTGACTTAGCCGAAGATCTTCGAGGGCGATTTGAAAGCACCAAGGAAAAGGCCCATAGCCAACTTCAAGACCCCATCGGGGCCGTGCGCGAGAACCTCCGGGCGATGCTAGAGGAGCTCCGCAAGCAACAGCCGAGCACCGGCAAATTGCGTTCGACTTGGCTTGCCCTGGGAAAGAACTACGAAGCTTTGGCCCTTCGCCTAGAGAAAAGCCCCACTACCCTTCCGAAAGATGTTCGCCTCGAACACATCAAGACCCGTAATTACACTCGAAATCTATTCCACTTTTGCAATTCCCTTTGGACGATTTTACTCTACGAGTGGCTAAGGGATAAAACGCAAGTCATACTGGTTGCCAGCGCCTTTTTAGTCTTGGCCGGTTTCATTGAAGTAGTGCGCCGCGTTTCGCCGGTCTGGAACCGCCGATTTTGCGACACCATTTTTGGATCCGTTTCAAGACCTCATGAAGAATACAGCATAACCTCCGCTACGTGGTATATCGTCGCGCTTTTTATTGGCGTCATTTGCATGCCACAACATGCCATCGAAGCAAGTACTTTAATGCTCGGAGTCGGCGATCCCATCGCAGCGATCGTTGGCATGAAGTTCGGAAAACACAAATTATTTGGGCGTAAAAGCGTAGAAGGCTCTTTGGCTTTTTTCCTAAGCAGCACCCTCGCATTAGGTATTTTCTTCTCCATCGTGACCGAACTGGAATTCACTACGGTAGCCTTACTCTCTGCTGGAGTAAGCCTGGCAGGAACCATCACCGAACTGCTAACAGGAAGAGTAGAAGACAACTTATCTATACCCTTGGTAGGCGGTTTCGTAGCAATGGCCTTGCTTGCACTAGTTTAGTGCCCTACCCCGCGGGGCTTCTCCCTTCTAAGGATCGAAAGTTTCCCCAAACACTCTCCCACTCGTTTCGCGCGCCACCGACC
>CAXGXL010000754.1:0-2323 GCA_964013555.1 uncultured bacterium | reverse complement strand
AGAAGACTTTTCTTGGATCATAGCAATCGCATTTTGAACATCATCATAGTGTGACACAAATAACTCCAACACTTTTGGCCTTGAGACGAGTATATGCTAACTCATCTTCCCCTTAGAACAATATTTTCGTTCAGGAGAATTCGATGCGCAAGAAATATCTCATTCGCTTTTGGAGCATGGCTCTTGGCTTAGGCACACTCCTTTTACTCCACTCAACCCTAGCTATGGCCGAACCCAAATTAGGCCCATCCAACGCGCAGCCAAGAACGCAAAATAATTCAGTGATGCGGAGCTTAACTCTACCTTCCTCAACAACAACTGAACCTACCCAAGCCGCACAAGACCCAACAAGCCAGGCGGCTCCTCTTTCGTCTCAGGAAGAGTTCGAAAGGGGGACTATACTCCTTCGGCTGGGAAATCCAAGGGAAGCCGCACAATCATTTGGAAGAATTATCCAGCGAGAACCAAGCAATTTAGCCGCTCATCAAGCGCTGCGCCGAGCACTCGTGCAATCCCATCAAACCAACGAACTCAAAGCGGCCCTTCCCAGCTTAATTTCCGTGCTAAACAATCACGGGCACCATACTCTCGCTGGCCAGCGACTCACGGAGTTTCGAGTCTTAAACCCGTCCCCCAAACTTCTTCAACGTCTCGAAAGAGAATTGCAATCAAGCATGAAATCAGGCACTTCCAACACTCTTACGAGTATTTGGGACAGGCTCAGAAGCCTCTTGGGAATGTTTGTACTCCTAGGTATCGCCTACCTTCTCTCGGCAAACCGCTCCAAAATAAATTTTCGACTGGTTAGCTGGGGCATGGGGCTACAATTTGTTTTCGCGATCATCATTTTGTGGACGCCACCTGGTAGATGGGTTTTCGACACCGCTCGGATCGTAATTCAGAAAATTTTATCATTTACCGACGAAGGAGCCCGTTTCCTCTTTGGAAGTCTCTACAACGGCATGGCACCACTGGGAGCACAAGGACCAGTTCAGCTAATGGACGGTACAACTGGGGACTTCGTCAATGTTGGTATGGTCATAGCCTTTCACATCCTACCCACTGTGATCTTCTTTGGTGCTCTGATGTCAGTCCTCTACCATCTCCGAATCATTCAAGCAGTCGTCAGAGTATTGGCATGGGTTATGGTGCGAACCATGGGCACGAGTGGAGCTGAAAGCCTATCAGCGGCCAGTAATGTGTTTGTAGGGCAAACAGAAGCCCCCTTGGTGATTAGGCCTTTTTTGAACAAAATGACCTCATCAGAACTCATGGCTATTATGGTCGGAGGTTTCGCAACAGTCGCCGGCGGAGTACTGGCCGCCTACACCCAATTTGGGGTTGATCCGGGACATCTTCTCGCTGCCAGCGTAATGAGTGCCCCGGCAGCATTGGCTGTGGCTAAAATCCTCTACCCAGAGGTGGAAACATCGATGACACACGGCGAGGCCCTCGCCATTCCCCCCGCCGAAACCACAAATGTCATCGACGCCGCCGCCGCCGGTGCTGCCGATGGACTCAAATTGGCACTCAATGTAGCAGCAATGCTCATCGCTTTTATTGCGTTAATTGCCATGCTCAACTGGATTGTCGGCAGCATAGGCTTACTTCTTGGCTTTGATGAACTCTCTCTCAAGCAGATCTTTGGCGTGGTTTTTTATCCTATTTCCTGGTGCATGGGAGTGCACCAATCGGATTTGATTCAATTTGGTAACCTCCTTGGAACCAAAGTAAGCATTAACGAGTTCGTAGCTTTTTTAGATTTGATTCAGCTTAAGGGCCAAATGACCGAGCGTTCATTTACTATCGGCACCTATGCTCTGTGTGGGTTTGCAAACTTTTCCTCCATCGGTATCCAAATAGGAGGAATTAGCAGTATCGCCCCTGGCCGACGTAAAGATCTGGCCGTGATCGGATTAAAAGCAATGATAGGCGGAGCGATTGCTAGTTGGCTAACCGCATGCATCGCTGGGGTTCTCTTATAGAGCTCCCAACAAAAATGAAAAGCACTCTAACCAACGTCACCGACCAACAAAAGACTACGCTAGAACATCGGGTAGCAATTGAGTTGATTCACCTTCCTCTATGGACTCCACGCTCTTTTGATAACTTCTCAGTGGGTCCAAAAGTGGGTTTAATGGTGTTTCCTCCGTATCTACTCCCGAATCAGACACTCCGGAATCCTCCACGCTCTGGGTGGACTCACTTTCAGTAGTGGTAGCTGTTGACCTTATATGAATCTGCTGCCTAAGTGCTTGTACCACTGCAGCTGATGCATCCGCAGCAATACCAATATCGTTGCCGTGCTCGACGCGACGACTTT
>CAXGXL010000753.1:0-2326 GCA_964013555.1 uncultured bacterium | reverse complement strand
TTCCTTTTTCGTCACACGTGTAGCTATCCTTTGCGAATTGAACCCTTTGGCTGTTGTTCTTCTTAGATGCAGTGTTGGAAGATTGATTCATGTACCGAAAGGCGGCATAGACCCCTAAACCTACTGCTGCGGTAATCCCGAATGCTTTTTTCATCTTTTGCTCCTCTTTTTATTGGGTAACGAGATTATCGGGGGGGCTTCTAAGGTGTTCCGCAGAATTTTCGAGTTTTTTTGCTAAGTCCCGACCTTCGAAAGTTATTAGAAATGGGGCGCTTTCTTCTTTTCGTTGAACCATTTCATTTTTAAGCGACTTGCCGTCTTTTGACGCACCAAGGCTATTTGCCACTCGATAATGAGCTTAGTGCAAAACGAGAAGCCGGCTGCCTTTAGTGCGAACTTTGCGCACTTTTTTCGAGGAGTTATGAAAATGAGAACGAGACAAGTCAACGCGAGTACTGCCGTGCCACCTCGTGCCGACCAACTCATGTTTCCCGCACTCGCATCCAATAATTCTCAAGCCGCTGCAGGAAAAGAGCCGTCATCACCGAAGGCTCCTGTAGAGCGCTCTTGCATTGAGGACCACCCTGGGGCCGGTCGACTTCAACCGTTTGATTTTCAAAGTCGTTACAATCGCTCGTTTTTTCAAGCGGTCAAGGATGTTCCGAAGGACACTAAGAGCTATTGGAATAGTACCTGCCAGCATGGGTTTTATCGGGCTCTAGTTCAAAGTGTGGGCCCTAAATTGCTCTATAGTTGGCACCGCAAAATTACATCCGAAATGGTGCTAAACGTTCATGAAGATGCGAAAGACGTCATTCAAGCCGATGCGATTTGGGCCGTAAAACATGAAACAACTCCTGACTTTATCAATGTGCTGCCCGCTCTGGTGGCAATGAACGAGGGAAAGCCTGCTCTCAAAGGCATTATGAAAACATTGGACATGAAAAAAGAACCCGCTTTGTGGCTCTTGTCACAGCCGGTTCGTCCCTTTTCATATCAGGTGAAGCGCCCCCGTTTAAAGAATGTTTCAGACCCGAAAAGGGTAAGAGAGGCAAAGCAATACAATGCAGATATTGTAGCTAGCGCGCGGCGTCATTTGCAGGACAGTAACCAGCCGACTCAGGTGCTGATATTTCCTGAGGGCACTACATATACGGATGGGAGCGTGTCTTATTTGCATAATGGGGTTTTTGAGATTAGCCGAGATGGTGCTCCGGTCGTGCCGGTTGGGTTGAATTATGACCTCATTGCTGGAGAAAAGAGGCCGGATTCTAAATACAAGTACCGCGTTTTTATGAATGTGGGAAAACCCTTTTATTACAAGCCCGAAAAGAAACAGGCGCGGGGCTGGGCACTGGTGAAAGACCGCATCATGCATTTGGTGAAGAAGATGCCACAAGAGCGCGAGGTCTTTCGGGAGTATCTCAGCGATAGAATTATAAAATTACAAACAATAACCGCAGGGGGCTTAATTGGGTATGAGTTAATTAAGCTCAAAGAACAAGGTAGTCGCAGCGTCAATAAATCCGATATTTCTCGGATAGTTAGAGCGAAAGCCAAAGCCCTTGAAGGACTTAGCCCAATTGACCCGGCACTCTTAAAGACCGGTGAGGCTGAGGGGCTCATTGAGCGAGCATGGAAGAATCTATGCGACATGGGCTATCTCAGTCCCGAAGGCAAGGGCGATGTGGCTACTCTTAATTGGCAGGCGCTAGACCGGGACACGAGCAGCCCAGACACGACGGTGGATCCGAAGGTTGTTTTACTTAAGCGAGTGCATGAAGCTCGGGCTTCGAAAAGGAAATCGATGAACATCACTTTGGTTGACCTTATTGTGGCCACAAAAAGAAAGACTAAAATTCTCGAAAGCACAATTGGGAAGGACCAAGTAGACGCAGATCTTCAAACCAATGCTGCTGTGATTCGCAAAGTGGGAATCGCTTGGAAAGAAATGTGTCGGGATGGGTGGATTAGTGAGGGTGAAGGACGCAGTGGAACAATCAACGTGGAGGCGTTTATTGAAAACGCCCAAAAAGAAGAGATTCGAGTTCCAGGCCGCCCGTACAGGACTTACAAAAAGGACAATCCTCTTCGGTTTTGTGCCAACAGTTTGCTGCAAAAAGCCAAAAGCGATGAGCGAATTGATGAGGTTCTTAGAGGGGAGACGATGTTTTCTCAAACTAAGCGGGCTTCGTAGTGGCTTTAGGGGCTCTAGTGAGGCTCCTGGAATCAGAAATGAAGTACCACCTTGCACTGGATGAAACCGCAATACTGATTAGACAGAATTTTTCGATGATAGGATATGGAGTTAAGAAATGACTGCCAG
>CAXGXL010000752.1:0-2334 GCA_964013555.1 uncultured bacterium | reverse complement strand
AGGCCAAGCGACCAGCCGCAAAACTAGAGTGGGTGCCGGTCATATCGTAGGCTTCTAAATTGCCTCCCCTTCCGCCAAAATGGCGCTCGTACTCGCTAGGACCAACACCAATATACACGCCGGTCTGGCTGCCTCTTAGGGAATTGACATCGAAACCACCATCTTCAAGTGCATGCCAGCTCGCTTCAAGTAAAAGTCGGTGCTGGGGATCCAAGGCCGCAGCTTCACGAGGACTGATACCAAAAAATGCCGCATCGAAAGAGGCGACGTCCTCCAAGAGAGCCGCGCGTTTAACGTAGCTCTTTCCTTTAGCCTCTTGGTCGGAATCGTAGTACGAAGCAATATTAAACCTCGCTAACGGAATGTCGCTCTGAGTTGACTTGCCACTTGCCAATAGCTCCCAAAAACTATCCAAATCGACTACGCCCCCAGGAAGTCGAAGCCCCACTCCAACAATGGCGACTTCGGAATCCTCGGACGCTCCAGGCGGGGGCGCCGCAATATCCTCTTTTGGGCTCGACTCTAGCTTCTTCAAAATCCAGGTTGCTGTTTGCTCCACTGACGGGTGGTCAAAAATCAGGGTCGAGGGAATAGGCACACCAACAAGAGGTTCAAGACGCTTCTTCAGCTCAACCCCAGTGAGGGAATCCAAACCCAGCTCCAGGAAACCTTTTCGTGGGTCCACTCGATCGGAATTGTCCATCCCTAAGATTCGAACAACCTCTTTAGAGACTATTGATCGCATTTGATTCAAACGCGCCGAAGAAGGAAGCTCCAAGAGGGAGTTTATGAAAGGCCCGCCCCCAACCACTTCGTCCCAAGAACCTTGAGCGCCTGCAATATTCGTAAGAAGCGATTCGAAACTTCGCTTAGGAAGTTGAGGTGCCAACCGCCCCCAATCAACATTCCAAACACCAACGGAAGACAAACCCGAACCAATGATTGCATCAAGAGCGCCTAGTGCTCTAGCAGGCTCTAGCCCATAAAGCCCTCGCGACCGATTGCGCCTAACCACACTCTCGTCAACCATCCCCCCTGCTGACCAAGGACCCCAATGAACCACCGTTGCAACGCCTCCCTTAAGCCGATGATTGTGAGCAAGAGCATCCAAACCAGCATTGGCCGCCGCGTAATTAGCCTGTCCTGCGTTACCCACCATTCCTGCCATGGAAGAAAATAAAATGAAGGCATCTAATTCACATCCAGCCAGGGCATGGCTTAGGTTTTGCGCCCCCACCACTTTGGGCGCCATCACTCGTTCGAATCTCTCGGGCGTTAACTCCCCCACCAAGCTATCGTCGAGAACTCCTGCTAAATGAAGAACTACCTTAAGAGGCATATCGGTCGCACAAGACTCGATCACCGCTTTTATAGAGTCAGGATCTTGCAAGTCGCACTGCACTACTCTTGCTTTTGCCCCCAGTCCTTCGAGTTCTTGAACAAACGCGGCCGCTTCTGGGTCCTGTGGTCCTCGACGTGAGGTAGCGATTACCGCCTGAATACCGTGCTCCTCCACGAGCCATCGTGCGGTATGCCGTCCCAACGCTCCCAGTCCTCCAGTCAACAGCCCTGTCGACATTTCAGTTAACGAAACTGAATGGTGGGAACTCCTTGTTGGCTCAATTCTTCGAGTCCAAACCCCTTCGGGACGAAGTACAAATTCGGTACCAGCGTATTGTGCCGCCAAGATCGCTTTCAGATTCTCAATCACCAACGTCTCAGAATCGTACGGCACATCCACCAGACCACCCCAAACCGCTGGCTTCTCTACTCCTACAGTCCGGCCCAGTCCCCAAATACAACTTTGATGTGGATCTAGATCCCGGGCTTCCCCCTTTAGCGAAATCGCATTGCGCGTTATCACCCACAGCGGGGCAGACGACCGCTGAGCTAAAGCCAACACCGTGTTGAGATCGCATTGATATGCAATTACGCCATTTAAAGGAGTCGGCAGGTTGTCGGGTGAAACCAGCTCGACTTCCGCTCCGGCTGAATGAATCGTCGACTCTAAGACCTCCGTATCAACGTCTTTGTCCGCCACAATCCCCCAGGCCCCAACCAGACCAGCTTTCGCTCGCACTCTTCTCTGCTTAGCCCAGCTTTCTTGATACAAAATCCCAGCCTCATACCCACCTTGCTCATTAAAGGAGACACCCGACCAGTATTCCACTCCCTCAAATTGATAAGGGGGAATAGATAGCCCCGTGTCCGTCCCGGAAGAAAATCGTTCCCAATCAACTTCATGTCCCAAACAATGAAGTTGTGCGAGGGTGCAAAGAAAAGTGGAAAGCTCTTTCTTTCCCTTTCTCAGTGCAGGCAAGAAAGCAATACTCT
>CAXGXL010000751.1:0-2341 GCA_964013555.1 uncultured bacterium | reverse complement strand
GCCTCACCGTCGGGCAGAGCAGAGTTAGTACACGCTCCACTTTCTTCATCACACGCGTCGGTGGTACAGGCATTGTCGTCATCGCACGAAACAAATTCTTGAGCGATGCATTCTCCTTGTTGGCACGCAGCTCCAACAATACAGAGATTCGCCGCAGGACAAGCAGTTCCATCGGCAAGGGGCTCAAAGGAACATTCTCGTGTATCCTCCGTGTATCCTTCGCCAGTGCAAGGATTTCCATCATTGCAATCGGGCAAGACGATCTCTTGGAGCCCATCAACACTGCAGGCACTTCCCACAAGGCCTACAAGGCCTACAAAAACGAAGAATCTATAATTCATCCGGCATCCTATTCCTATGGGTTGGGCGGCAGTGTCCCCCAAACCAAGAAACGCGACCAACTCGACTCTCCCCTCTAAAAGAGGTTCTACACAGGCAAACCAGATTTGGCGAGCGTTTTCCCCAGATCTGGATTGCCCCTAGGCTCTTATTATGCAAATCAAACGCTCAACTGCACTTTGGGCTGATTTAGCCGCCTAGAGACACTTAAATTCAGTGACCTTTAGATAGGCCCCGGAAATTGGCGCGGCGCGTTAATTTTTATAAGCTCTATCTTGCCTCGTCGCTACAAACCCATTAAAGTTTGGCTATGGCTTATAAAAAGGGATTCTACGACATAGCGAACCCCACGCAATCATCTGATTTTGCAAATCAATTGGGACTCAAGAATCTTGGAATCACGATTTTTCCTCTCAAACGCAATGAAGGCTTTGACTTTTTTCACAGCCACCGAGAGCAGGAAGAAGTCTACTTGTGCCTTGCCGGAACCGCCGATTTGATCATTCGAGAAAATCAGGCCGATGGTAGCTTCACCGACAGCCAAATCCCCTTAAAGGCAGGGGAAATCATCCGGGTAGATCCCAACACTCTTCGAGCTATTGGAAATTTAAGCTCTGAGCACGCATTGGTTCTAGTAGCTGGAGCAATGCCACATACTTACCCGGCAGGCTTCGAGCATCACGACGTTATCGCCGACGTATTGGAAGTCGTAGGTAAAGGTGAAACCGGGTTCACCATGCCCCAAGGACAAGTAAATAAAGCAAGTTCACAAGAAGGTTCTGATAGTTAATCTAAGTACTTATGCGGGGGTTCGGGTTTTCAGAGCCAACGCATGCATCGCACCACCAATCACGTCTCCAAAACAATCGTAAACCAACCGATGTTGGTTAACCGGCGACACGCCCTCGAATGCACTGGAAACAACTTCCACTTCCCAATGATCTCCGCCACCTGTGAGATCTGAGACTTTAATTTGAGCATCGGGCATTTTCTCGATAATTCGTTCGCGGATAAATTCTTCACTCAACACCATTCGACTCCTGCGTTAAACTGAGACCAAAGCCTCTAGTGCCCAGCGAATAGCACAGCCCAGAGGATGCGAATAGGAAAAACGTGAAGTTCAAAGAGCCAAAATTACGAGTTGGAATCAGTAGCTGCCTCTATGGAAACCAAGTACGCTACGACGGCACCCACCGACTCAATAGGCCATTACTCAGACGACTTGGACCTTTGGTTGAGTGGATTGTTGTATGCCCTGAAGCCGATTCAGGAATGGGCGTGCCGCGCGAGACCATTCACCTAGTAGGCTCTAAAGCCAATCCCCGAGTTGAAACAACGCACACCAAAGTAGATAAAACAAAACAACTTCGCCACTACTCGGAAGTACTTGTTAAAGACCTTTCCTACTCCAATCTCAGCGGCTTCGTGCTCAAAGCACGCTCACCAAGTTGTGGTACTCAAACTCCACTAACCTTAGATGACGGAACCATTGTTCCCGACGGACGCGGTATTTTTGTTCAGGCACTGTACAAAAGCAACCCTCGACTTCCCATTGTCAATGAAGAAGATATTGCAACCGAAGAGGGAATGGAGAACTTCGTTGAGGCAATGAAAAATTACGTTAAAACAGATACCTAAAGTTCAGAAAAAAGTCGAACAATCGATGTCTTTCCAGCAGCTAAAGCCGGCCAAGCCGCGCCAAAAAGAGCAGCACCAAGAGCAGCCACTAAACTCATCGCGTTGATCCAAAGGGGGATATCGAAAAAGGAATCAGGTTTAAACGGAAAGTGCGGCAGCGCCCCAATTGCGATCAAGTCAAGACTCCACGCAAGAACTTGCCCAACCATATTTCCCAAACAACCTCCTATAAGCCCAAGCATCGCCGCCTGGCTCAGCACCAACCCAAGGATATGCCTCTTCTTTGCCCCGACCGCCCTCATTATTGCAAACTCTTGCTTGCGCTCAGACAACTGTGCAAAAAAACTATGCATAATATTAAGCC
>CAXGXL010000750.1:0-2343 GCA_964013555.1 uncultured bacterium | reverse complement strand
TTGAGTTCTTGGAACCAAGCCCTACACGAGTAGTTAACTCCATACCATCGGCCACACCGGCCGCCGCAGGATCGAATTCAAGCGCATCGACGCCTCGTTCAAGAGCTCGCCCCTTGGTCGCACCACCCCAATAGTAGGGCGATTCCTCTAGAGCAGCCCCCAGAAACACAATCGAAAATACAACGGTAGATAACATAGTTGCACGCTATACAGCATCGGTATTTATTGCCAGAAGGAATTACCTCAGAAAGCGAATCAAACCCTAACTTTTAGCGTCACCCCCACCTCCTGCTCCAACCAACGTGAAAGAAAAGCTTCCACCTCATCAGCTATTCTCCCATTTTCGCAGCGTCCTCCTTGAAGAACCTTAATCGATTCCCAACTCAATGAATTGGAACCAGAGACACATCTATCGCAAATCAATCCGATTCCGGCACCAAGACTTCCCCTACGATCCGCACTAAAAACACAATGGCATCGAGCACACCGACCAACATAGGGCATAATGCCGGCTTCCGCTAAAAGCCGTGGATAAACCGCTACTGCTCGTGCCAACTTTCCCTCATCCACAAGGTCGAGAGCATGGTTAATAAATTGGTAAAAATTCGGGGAAACTTCTTGCTCGCTACTTAAGACCCGAGACCACTCGATGATACGCTGGGCTCGACCCATTGCGTCCAGATCTCGTCGTAGACTCAAACGCAAACGCAATGGGGAAACTTCGAAGACGGACCACAATTCCCGCCCCGGTGAAACTACCGCACTTAGGCTGTTGAATTGGTCCAAAATCCCAGCAAAACGCTTACGGGAGGCACGAGCTCCTCGCGCTATCATTGAAATCTTGCCCTCCTCGAGGGTCAAAAATTCAACAATCCGATGTGAATCTTGAAAATCCCTAAGGTGCAGGACAATCCCATCAACCCTGCGTCTGGCTCTAGAAGCTCTAGTCACCCTAGCCGACTAACAAAAAGGCTACAAAGCCTGCAATGCCGAAGCGCACTTGGAGCCAAAATCTCCCTCGGAATCGGAGATTGCACACTCTCCCAAAACCTCGCGGGCTTGTTCTTGCTCACCTTGTTTTAGAAGCCCCAAAGCAAAATAATACTTCATCTGCCTCAAATAATCACCCCGAATACTCTTGAGCAAAGTTCGATCAGAGGCGCAATATTTTTCAAAACGACCATAATTCTTAATAATCTCGTCGGCATTGTCCTCTGCCAGTGCTATACGAGTTAACCATTCATAGCCTCGGCAAAACTTAGGATTTGTAACCACCGCGTTACGAAGATGCTTAATGCCCTTTTCGACATCACCATTTTTATAGTAGGCCCATCCCATATTGCCTTCCGCCAAAGAGGGGGTTCTATACAAAATATCGTCAATTGCACTTTGAAAAGACAAGATCGCCTCGTCATACCGTCCTAAATCAACCAATAGAATCCCCCGGTTGTTGTGAACCTCAGAAAAGCTGGGTCGCAAAGCAAGAGCCTTATTGTAGTGCTCGAGGCCTTCTTTGAGATGCCGAAGGCTATGATAAACAAGCCCTAACGCATTATGAGCCTCGGGAAGTTCGGGGTCTAGCTCTATTGCAGTTAATAACTCCCGCAATGCACCGCGCCCATCACCAGTATTCAATGTCGCAATGGCAATATCGTAATGGGTTTTCGCTTGCACGGTGGTCGCTTTATTGGTGGTACTTGCACATCCACCCGTTAAACTAAGCCCAAACACCAAACTCAAAAATACTAACCCAAGCTTCATAAATCCCTCTCCTCTTAGCGAGCAACAATCGACTCGTCGTTCTTGAAGTCTCCCATCTCAAGTGCAGTGCGTCGATAATCAATCCACTTCTTCGTAACAACCACGCTACGTCCCCCAAGGTGCCCTTCCCCAACCAACAAACGAAAATAGTGCTTGGGGGATGCAGATTTCCTCCCGGCAGAACCCAGTTTTTTCTTAGCCACAAAAGTCACTTTATTGGGCCCGACCCGCAAAAATTTGGTGAGCTCAACCACGACTTTTTTTTCCTCTGAAAAAAAAGTGCGAACCCATTTTTTGTTTACAAAGAGATCAATTTCGTACTGTGTCATCCCCGGAGACGATTTATCAGTCACCACCCAATATCGCTTTGTCGGCATATCTCCAATTTTTGAGGTCGGACTCTGAAAATGGGTTCTACCGTCAGTGGGCCCTGATTTCGATACCGCATAACCTTCTGCTAGAATATTAATATTCCCATATTCGTCTATCACCACGCTACAATCCTCAAAGCGCTGATTGGTAGCTCCATCGATAGGAACACCATTGAGGGAGACAGAAGCCGCCATAAGAGGGGTAGCAATC
>CAXGXL010000749.1:0-2346 GCA_964013555.1 uncultured bacterium | reverse complement strand
GCCTAAGGCTCGATACAGGCCGGCATAACGGGCCTTAAGGGGCCGGAAGTTTTCGCGTGACTGCTTGGTCCTTATAGCTCGATGTACTGCTCTGGTGCGCTCGTTACCCTGAGCAATGGCGCTATTGTTATAGGGGCTGTCCTAGTGTAGAAAAGTCAGCAAGAGGGGGGCTTATGTTTAGGTCTGATGGCTGGTTTTCGATGTACAGGGTGTTTGTATCGCTTCTGATTATTTTTATTGGCTTGGGTTTGGGGGCCAGTTCTTTTGCGGCGGGTAAAGGCAAAGCGCAGAAGAAAACGTGCGGTTCTTATAAGGTCGATGCAGCGGGGTGTATCGCCGATACAAGTTGTGCATGGTGTGATACTCCTGTTTTGTGGAAAAGAAAAGTCTTGCGGGATATTACGAAGAATTGTTGGGCGACCAAAACCATCCAAAAGGAAAAGCTTCAATGTCGGGATAGGGATGGTCGGGTAAGCGGCTGGCAGGAGAGCCCGGGAAAGAGCACGCTCACGGTTGCGGTAATTCCGAACAAGCCGTCCGATTGTGCCAAAAAGAGCGATATTAACTCGTGTGTGGCGGGGGACCAATGTCGATGGTGTTCTCGTGCCGTAGCGCCGAAGGGAAAAACCGGTTCGGCCAAAAAATGCTGGCCGGCCGCTGAAACTCAAAGCCTAACCTGCACTGGACCGGATGGATGGTGCGATGTTGCAGCCTATTATGAAGACGCGGTGATTATTCCTCGTAACACGTGTCGCTTTTATTTGGAGGCTCATCACCCGGCTCGTCCAAGAGATGGATTTAAGCAGGGCGTTCAATATGCTGCGATTCGGTGTTACGGAAGGTCGATTAGTGCACACGTTGTAGCCTGTTCTGCCGAAGAGAGGTTACTGGCAGAGGCCCTGGTTGAAGCTGAGAAGTATTTTACCCCGAATTTAAACAGCGCTTACGAATTGGCATCTGAAAAGACCGTTGGCCAGGGGGATTTACTGGACGTTGAATTTGTAGAACGCCGGGATCTAACCCTGCGTGACGTGGCTGCCTTACGTTATGTGCGAATCGGTTTGAGAAATATAAACAAGGTAAAGCGGAGCACTGCCGCTGAAACTCAGCGTTTCGATGTGGTGACATGGGTCAACCCCGAAAAAGAATTTGAGCATCTCAAGGCTTTTCTTGGAAAGGCCCCGCCTGTTCTTAGTTCGACCGAGTTTTGCGACAATGTTCCTCCTCCTCCGACTTCACCACAGCGCCCTTGGGAGGTGAATTCCAAGATCTCCGAATACGAAACTCTCATTCCCAAGCCCGGTACTGGCGATAGTGTTCTCTACCCTAAGCGCCCCAAGCGCCCGTGGATTGCGAATATTGGATTATTTAAAGGCCCTACCAATAAATTAGGAAAAGGAACCGGAAAGCTCGGAGCGTGGAAAACCCGTGATGTAGGGGTCCAATTTATCGGAGGCGACGATATTACGGTGACGAGTCCCACGCCGGATTCCCTTCCCCAAAATGAATCGTCGAAAATGCTTATTTGGTGGAGCGAACAAGGTAAGATCAAAGGCGCGGGCCTTGTGCGCAGAGACAAACCAGGTACAAAGGACTGCCTTATTGAGCCCAAACATATCCCACCAAAAGGGCGAACGTTGTGTTTTGCTCTTCAAAAACTGAAAGCCAAAGCCTACAAGAAGGCTGTATTGGGGGAAGCTCAGATGGATTTGGCACGTCCGATGGGGATTGATTGGACCCAGCTAGAGCCGAGCACCTCGGTGCTTCGGGTTGTTTTCGACGATCCCGAGGAGGTCAGGCTAACCCCTGAGGGGTCGGTGCAGGTTCGGCTTTATGAGTTGATTCAGCATTTCTTGGCGAACGATGAGTTGGAGCTACTTAGAAGCCACAATTCCAATATCAAAAATAGGCAAAAAGAGTGGGCAGTGGCAAAGGCCAATTTTGAGTCGCAACTTGGTGGTACTCCTGTTGAGTATAAATTGCAGTCCAGAGTGTCGCCGGTTTACGATTTGGATGCCTGCGTTTTTCGGAGCGCTTGGGGCACCTTTGGTACCTTAGACCGCGCTCGGTAGATAGTTATCTACCCAGCCAGATTGGATGGCCTGGAGTGGGTACTTTAAGTGCAAAACAAAATTACCGTGTGGGGAATGTCGTTGCGTCCCTTGATGAGTTCTAGGCTGCCTCCACCAGAGTTTAGGTTCGTGGCACCCCGTTGATAGACTAAAAAACTGCTGGTACCTTTGTTATCGGTATTCGCGCCGGTGTCGAGTTTTGGGGTCTATCCCTAAAGGTTATTGAAGAGGGTGCCTTTCTCGAGGTTCTTGAACCGTAGTAAAGCAAGTGGCT
>CAXGXL010000748.1:0-2347 GCA_964013555.1 uncultured bacterium | reverse complement strand
GCTTGAACCAGAATTCGTTCGTGAAGAAATTGCAACCGGTCGAGCTATCATCCCTGCCAATATCAATCACCCTGAAGTCGAACCGATGATTATTGGCAAGAATTTCCACGTAAAAATAAATGCCAATATCGGAAACTCGGCGATAAAAACCAACTCAGACCCCATTTCTGCGGAAGTCGAAAAGATGGTTTGGGCTACTCGATGGGGTGCCGATACAGTGATGGATCTATCGACCGGAAATGACATTTTCTGGACACGAGAGTGGGTGATTCGCAACAGCCATGTCCCCATTGGAACCGTTCCACTCTACCAAGCCCTTGAGAAGGTCAATGGAAAAGCCGAAGACTTAAATTGGGAAATCTACAAAGAAACGCTCATTGAGCAAGCAGAGCAAGGTGTTGACTATTTCACAATTCATGCAGGAGTCCTATTGCGCTACATACCTATGACCGCAAAACGCGTCACCGGCATCGTCTCACGCGGCGGCTCTATCATGGCTAGCTGGTGTTTAGCCCACCACAAGGAAAACTTTTTGTACACCCATTTTGAAGACATCTGTCAGATCATGAAGGCCTACGACGTCTCCTTCTCTTTAGGCGATGGTTTGCGACCTGGCAGCATTGCAGATGCCAATGATGAAGCTCAATTTGGCGAATTGGAAACCCTAGGTGAGCTAACCCAGATTGCTTGGAAGCACGATGTTCAAGTCATGATCGAGGGCCCTGGGCACGTTCCCATGCACAAAATTAAAGAGAACGTCGAATTAGAACAAAAAATGTGTCACGATGCCCCATTCTATACACTTGGACCCTTAACCACCGACGTTGCTCCTGGCTATGACCACATTACTTCGGCCATCGGTGCGGCTATGATCGGCTGGTTCGGAACTGCTATGCTTTGTTACGTGACCCCTAAAGAACACCTAGGCTTGCCTAACCGCGAAGATGTTAAAGAAGGGGTAATAACCTATAAAATTGCGGCTCATGCTGCAGATTTGGCCAAGGGACATCCAAGAGCACAACATTGGGACAATGCACTAAGTAAGGCTCGCTTCGAATTTCGCTGGAGAGACCAATTTAACCTTGCCCTAGATCCTGAACGCGCCATGGACTACCACGATGAAACCCTCCCCGCAGAGCCAGCTAAAACAGCCCACTTCTGCTCCATGTGCGGTCCCAAATTTTGCAGCATGAAAATTACTCAAGATGTTCGGCGCTACGCCGAGGAATTGGAGATGAGTGAGAAGCAAGCTCTCGAAGAAGGCATGAAGCAAAAATCTAACGAGTTTAAGGACAAGGGAAGTGAACTATACAGCTTGCCCGTCATTTCATAATGCAAAGTAAAAGAAGCGACGGAGTAATCCAACAGGAACTCTGCATTCAAACCCGCGCTAAGGGCTTGCATAATATCACTAGCGATATTGATGCCGTCGTCCGGAAAAGTGGCGTAAGCGCCGGGCTTTGCAATGTCTTCGTTCAGCACACGAGCTCTTCTTTGGTGATTCAAGAAAATGCAGATCCAAGTGCACGAGCCGATTTAGAGTACTGGCTCGATCGGCTAGCTCCCGAAGATGACCCCAATTATACCCATACCGCCGAGGGTTCAGATGATATGCCCGCTCATCTTAAGGCAGCGGTAACCAAAACCTCTGAACAAATTCCTATTCTAAATGGAAAGTTAGGGCTAGGCACATGGCAAGGTATCTACTTGTGGGAACACCGTCATCGCGGACACAAGCGAAAAATCATCGTCACCATCTTAGGGGGAATCTAAAGCTCAATTGGGTGATGGCTTTGGGCCAGCTAGGGACGAGCGAAGAATACTGACTCCCTTTGGAACCTTAAAAGCAAATTTCTTTGGTGAAATATTCGTTTCTTTTTTGAATTTGCTAAAAGCGTACTCGGTGCGATTACCTAAATTATCGTAGACCACCGAGAGCTTCGGGCGACTGCTTAGAGGATCGATCACCAACACAACTGATTTTAGGGTGGCTATCGGTTTTTTGGGCAGAAGCTTAAGCTTCCAATCGGTCTTCAAGCCAAGAGCGCAAGCTGCATCACATGGTACAACGTCGAAAAGCTCTTTGATATCCCCCTGCCCCCACAAGAACCGCATGGCCACCGAAAGTTGACTATCTTCAAACTCTTCAAAAACAGTTACCTGTGCATTCGCCGGTTCATAAAAAAACGCCTTATCGCCATCGTACACGAAGTCCTTTCGAGTAGGAACTTGATAACTCCAACGCACCCGACCGTCATTTTTCACCCACAATTTACCCGTCTCAGCCGACCGTCGACCCCGCAATTTATCCACATAAGTCTGCGAAAAATTGGCACTTAATTCACCA
>CAXGXL010000747.1:0-2349 GCA_964013555.1 uncultured bacterium | reverse complement strand
TGCTCTAACGTCACCCCGCCATTAGGGCAATCTGCTTCGGTGGCTAACTCTGAGAGTTGAGTCAGTGTGCAGTTTTTTCCCACCTGGTAGACTAGCGAATCGCGCGGAAAGCCGCAGGCGCAAAAGGAGAATAAGACGAAGGCGGACCAGATAGCTGTGATTTGTTTCATAGGGCATTCCCTCAACCTAATGCGGGCCTCTGAGTTGAAAACGCTTTTTACATCAGTTTATAAGGCTTTCTGACCAATTCAACGTCTTATCACTCGGGGGCGCGCCAAATGGGGGCGGGAAATGGGGGATGAGGACATTTAAGTGTCTAATCTTCCACGGGATTGGGACCAGGGAAGTCAAACTTAAAAAAAACTTGGGAATCATTGCTATGAATTAGTTTTCGAGCGGATTTCCCCGGGTTTGGCCTACAGCTGCTATCGACGCCTACAGCAAGGAATCGGGAGGGACGATTGAAGTTTAAGAGTGTAAATATCTCAATAACCTCGTTGAGCAAGACCTTCGGCGAGTAAAATAGAATATTTGGACTGCACTGGGATTCAAAGCGTTCTATTCTGCTCTTGCAACCGTTGTGGGCGGCGAGTCATTTCGGATTCGCAAGGGACAAGTGCGTCCAATTTCGGGTGGAAGCTATATAGAGCAATTCAATCACTTGGCGATGTAATTCAAAAGAGTAAGGTTGGAGAAACTTTACGGCGCATTTGAGTTTGCGAGAGAGCCCTGTCGGTGACCACCCGTTTGGGTTACGCTTATGTTTTGCCTAATAGAGGTCAATTAGCTGGTTTGGAAGATGACTTGACTGGCCAACCATTGACTAAGGGAATGTTCCATTCTTAATTCAAGACGTCGTTTTAATCCTTCAAATTTTAGCTGGCTTCTTCAGCAAGGAATTACTGGGGCTTTTCTTGCTTTCTCCATTGGTCATAGGAGATCGCGGAGCGAACACATCCAAGGGTGCATCCATCTTGGCAAGATTTATAGGAATAGAACTCTCTTTTTAAATCCTTATAAGTGTAATCCGCTATTTCTTTACTGAATAGAACACGCGTTTGAGAGCACCACGAGGCCTTGCCGAATTCATCGACATAAAGATAACGACTCCCCGCACGACATTTAAAGGGAGCGGAGCCTGTTTTAATCATGCGGTGTCGATAATCAGAAAGTTCGTAGAGGGAGCGGGGAATCCCTTTGTCGTTCAAACGGGGCCACCTTGCTGATTGTGGTTAGAACGAATACCTAACTTGAAGAGCTGACTCGTACCCCGTAATGAGAGGGTCGTGCGGTTGGCTTACTTCGTGTCCTCCGTAAGTTGCCGTCAATTTAAGGCTGATTCCTTCCCAAGGTGTTGTCCAACGGAATTGAGCCGCGAGTAGGTACTCTTGGAGCGGAAAGCTACCCATCCCCATTATGCTCACTAGAAGATTCTTTGTTCCTCGATATATGATGGGAAGATAGAAGTTGTTTTTTACTGCAAAGTTGTCTTCGGGGTTGTATTTCCTTGAATGCCCGATAAGAATATCTCTTGCTTCTAGATCAAAAATTACTTCTAGCGAGTAAGTCGGGATAAAATAGAAATCACCAATGGATTTCTCCAGGGATGTTGAATAGGCAAGCTGAGGGCGCGTTAGGGTCAAATCATTGTCTGACCGCTCCGGGGCTTCGCCGCTCATGCAATCATTGAGACATGTGTATCCTTGGATTTTGGCTTGGGGAAAGAAGGCTAGATCTGAACTCCACACAATTTTTTGTGATGAAAGGGACCAGCCAGCGAAAATGACATCTTTTCCTTTTTTTTCTTCTTCGCGCTGGTTTTTTCCTAAGAAGCCTTTGAGAGTTGAAAGGAGCGCTAATTGCTCTTGATTGTTTTTGGTTTGACTTGCAGAAGGCCAGTGAAAAGCACCAACTTGGAATGCAAATGCTTCGCCCGAGTCGTATTTATATCTCATTCCTAGGTAGGGTTCGATAGTACGCTGACGGGTTGATTCATCAGTTTTACCACAAACAGTATCGCTTATATCATGCCCTCCAGCCGTGAACGAGAAGTACTGCAAGCACATCATAGCTTTCTGGTTATCGTTTGGGGATCTTTTGAGAGCGTTTATATCAGCGTTAGAACCAAATGGAGCCAAGTACATGCTCAATGATTGCGCCCCCATCGAATAGTTGTAGGTCAGGGTAGGAAAAGATGTCTTTCCGCTATCCAGGCTATTGGATACTTTGCCAACGATACTTGGTGAGTTGAGAAAGTTGATAGGAGAGCCTATATCTACCATACGTAAACGCGTGATACTGTAGCCTAAAGTTAATCGATGAGAGCCCATGAATATTTTCGCCGAAGCC
>CAXGXL010000746.1:0-2350 GCA_964013555.1 uncultured bacterium | reverse complement strand
GCTTGCGGAGGGTTTCGACCTCGTCCGGTAAGCGCACAGTGGCTGATGGATCCTTGGTTTTCTTCTTACCCTCCAAATGAAAGCCATATACCTCGCGTTCTTTGCCCCACCGAATCTCAGCGTCCAACTCCCACTCTCCAAATTCTTCAAGCGCGGGCAAAATCAAAGCCAACTGAAGCCCGTATTTAGTGAGAGCCTTAAACAAACTAAAAGGACCATCAAGGTGAACCTTGTAGGAACCATCGTCCTGATGCTCGATCCGATAAAGAAGACGCCTGAATTTTAATCGCTGAAAAAAGCGTCGATAAGCCCCAGGATCTGCACCATAAAGGGTGACCACGACCCGTAGCGCTTTTAATAAAAGAGCCTGGCGTCCTGAACGTTCGTAGTTCGCCACCAACCTCTCTGCCGAAAGAGAATCAAATTGCGTCAAACAGTGATTTTCTTTGAGGTCTGAAAAAAGTGCCGCTTCAATCTCGTCGGGTTCACGCTCTAGCGCGTCTGCGCACTCTCGCCAAATAACCTCTGGTAAAAAACAATCACCTTGATTCATTTTGCCACGCATCTTCGAAGCTCTTGAAAAAACCTCAGCCCTCAGCTCGACAGGGTTCACTCCATCGAGAGGTTCAAAAGTGCAGCGGTCGGTAACTAACTTTCGCAAGCCCTTGAGTAATTTGTAATCCATGGGCTCATGGTGGGCATCTTCCAACAAGTCGTTGATCCGTCCACGTGACTCCCCTGAGTTCTTTTGCACAATCTCAATAAACAACTCGGCGACCTCCATAAGCCGAACGCGTTCTGCTCGTTTAAGCGGAACCACCTCAATGCAGCCCTTTCGCCGGCGGACTCGAATTAAATCAGTTGTAAGCAACGTGGTCTCTCCGTCTGGTGCTGGTGGATTCTTCCGATGTATCACTCGCAACCAGCTCGTAGAGCATGGCGCGCTTGTCCCCTTGTTTGCGCAAGATCCTGCCCAGGCGCTGTACGTGCTCTCGCACCGAACCACTTCCCGAAAGAACAATACCCACATTGGCCTCGGGCATATCCACCCCTTCGTTGAGAACCTTCGTGGTAGCCACAACGCCGTAAACCCCTTTGGAAAAACCTTCCAAGATCGCACTGCGCTCGGTTACTTTGGTTTGGTGAGTAATCACCGGCACCAAAAAACGTCGAGAGATTTCATAGGCTGATTGGTTGCGCTCTGTAAATAAAAGCACCCGGTCCTTTCGATGTTTGACTAAAAGGTGTTCTAGGTAGTTGAGCTTCGATGGTGCGGCAAACGCGAGGTGCTTTTGGGCCTGATAGGCTTTCATAGCCGCTCTTCCTTGAGCACTCCTTGATGACCGAATAACAAATTGAGACCACCCATCAGGTCGGCCCATTCGAATTCCCTGAGAGCGAATAAATTGAAGATACACTCCCCGGTTTTGTTCGTACCGGGCTCGCTCTTGTGGGCTCAACTCCACCAAGATCTGCTCCACAGAATACTCGGCCAAATAATCCCCCGCTAAGTCTCCAACATCGCATCGATAGACCTCCGGCCCAATAAGGTGATTCAATTGGTCGTGCCGCCCATCGGCCCGTTCGGGCGTGGCAGTTAACCCCAAGCGATAGGGGGCCAAACAACTTAGTGCTGCGATAGCATAAGCATCTCCTGGCAAGTGATGGCACTCATCAAAGACCACCAAGCCAAAACGCGCTCCTAAATTGTCCATATGCAGGTGAGCTGAATCGTAGGTGGTCACGGTAATGGGTGCCGGGCGATACTCCCCTCCCCCAATCACACCAACCTCGCCCCCAAAACTGCTTCGAATCAAATCGTACCATTGTGAGACTAAATCGAGTGTTGGCGCGACCACCAACGTATCGCGGCGAACAGAATCCATCGCCATAAGGGCAACGTAACTTTTACCAGCCCCCGTAGGCAACACCACCACCCCTCTGCCCCCCAACTCGTTCCACGCTCGCAATGCTTGCTCTTGAAACGGGCGAGCCTTTCGACGCACCCCTAATCCCTGATCCAGCACCCCGTACCCGCGAGCATTGTCCTGATAGATTGCCTTTTTCTCCTTGAGGTAAGAAACCAGTGAAGCGTATTCCAAAGCCGGGCCCCTATAAGCACCAATGCGAGGATCCCACTTGCAAAAAGGGTTCAAATCTAGCTCATCGTTCTTAGACGCGCCTCTGATCTCTAGGGTGCCGGCAAAAAACCGAAGCTCCATTTCTACATTGGTTTGGCCCTCAGGCATGGGAGATGGCTCCTTGAATCGCCTCGTTACAGGTCATCGTAACGCGGAGCTATACACCCTCCCTCACCGAAAATCTACCACGGTAGACTCTCGATTACTCT
>CAXGXL010000745.1:0-2356 GCA_964013555.1 uncultured bacterium | reverse complement strand
ACTTGGTGATCGAAGCGGTGCCGGAGCGGATGGATATAAAGAAATCCGTGTACGATAAGATTACGCCTCATCTCAATGAGACCTGTATCTTGGCGTCAAACACAAGTGGACTTTCCATTGCTGCTATGAGCGAAACCCTTCCCGAGTCGCTGCAGTCTCGGTTTTTGGTGATGCACTTTTTCAACCCTGTTCGTTACATGCGGCTTTTAGAATTGGTTGCTGGTCCCAAGACGGATCCGGCGGTGATGACGCAAATAGGCGAGTTTGGGGAGTTCCTGGGCAAGGGAATTGTTTACGGGAAAGATACCGCAAACTTTGTGGCTAATCGAATCGGTGTTTACGGGATGATGCAAACGTTTTCGGCCCTAACCGAGTTTGGTTTAACCATCGAGGAGGTGGACAAGATTGCGGGCAAACCTATGGGTCGACCCAAGAGTGCGGCATTCCGTACTGGGGATGTGGTTGGCATCGACACGTTCGTGCACGTGGCCCAAAATTGTTACGACTCCCTTCCAGAGGATGAAGAGCGAGAGAGTTTTAAGATTCCAGAGTGGATCCAAAAACTCGTTCAGAGCGGTCGAATTGGGCAAAAGGCCAAGGCGGGCTTCTATAAAAAAGAAGGGAAAACCATTTTGGTTCTGGACCACGAGACCCTTGAGTATCGAGAACAAAAGAAGGTTCGTTTTGATGCTTTGGGTGCCGTCAAAGGCATTGACGACGCTGGCGAGCGGCTAAAGGCTCTGGTTAATTTTGATGACGTAGCTGGTAAATTTGCATGGACCGCTACTGCGAAATCGCTTTGTTATGCTGCTCGGCGCGTGGGGGAGATTTGCGACGACATCGTTAACATCGATCGTGCGATGCGCTGGGGCTTCAATTGGGAGATGGGACCCTTCGAGGCTTGGGACGCTATTGGTGTGGCCGAGTCGGTCAAGCGAATGCAAGACGAGGGTATGGATGTCCCGGGATGGGTCGTCGAGATGGTTGAATCGGGTCGTACCTCTTTTTACGAGGGGGGCGAGGCCGAAAAGACCTATTACGATCTAGGCTCGCGGTCTGCAACGATTGTCTCCAGAGATCCGAAGCACCTTAGCTTGGCGGCCCTTAAAGAGGACAAAAAGAATGTGGTCAAAGATAGTTTGGGTGCCACATTGGTAGACTTGGGCGACGGCGTGTTGTGCGTTGAAGTTCACACAAAAATGAACACCATCGATGATGACGTCGTGAATGCGCTCAAAGAAGGCGTTGTTGAGGCGGAAAAGAACTTCGAAGCGTTGGTTATTGGAAACGATGGGGAGCACTTTGGAGCGGGTGCCAACTTGCTCATGATTTTTATGGCTGCCCAACAAAAAGAGTGGGAACAAATCGGTAAAATTGTCGATGAGTTTCAAGGAGCTGTGCAAGGGCTTCGTTACGCGAATGTACCTGTCGTTTCGGCTCCTTTTGGCTTAACTCTCGGTGGCGGTGCTGAAATCGCAATGGGTGCGGATGCGGCACAAGCCTATGCTGAGACCTATATGGGGCTGGTTGAAGTTGGGGTTGGGTTGGTTCCGGCGGGTTGCGGATGTTTGCGTATGGTTGAGCGCTGGACCGACGGTCTTGCTAACGTGGACGGGGTCGATCCTCTAAAGTTCGTTGGCGCGGGCTCGTTGAATATTGCGATGGCCAAAACCGCAACGAGTGCCGAAGAAGCTGTGCGGCTTCGGTTATTGCAGACGACGGATGGTATTTCTCTGAATCGGGACCATTTACTGTATCAAGCGAAAAACCGGGCTCTTGGAATGGCGAGGGCAGGGTATCGACCGCCTCGTCCACGCACCATTAAGGCTGCGGGAATCGATGCGGCGAAAACCATTGGCCTTCAGGTTTGGGGCATGGTCGAAGGCGGTTGGGCCTCGGAACACGATGCATTGATAGCAAATAAGGTGGCTCATATTCTTTGCGGCGGAAATGTCGCTAGCGGCACCCCATTAACTGAGAATGATTACCTTGCACTCGAGAAAGAGGCATTCTTATCCCTTTGCGGAGAAGAAAAAAGCCAGGCTCGGATGCAGAGTATTTTGATGAACAACAAGCCATTGCGCAATTAGGAGGCAAGAATGTCTGAACCAACATTTCCAATGAACGTGATTGTTGCCAGTGCCGTCCGAACTGCGGTGGGTCGCGCTGGGAAAGGCACACTAAAGAATAGCCGCCCTGATGATTTGGCGGCGGTTGTCATGAATGCTGCTCTTCAAAGAGTAGAGGGCCTAAAGGCTGAGCAGGTTGAGGATGTTATTTTGGGGTGCGCAACACCTGAAGCCGAGCAGGGCCTTAACGTGGCTCGAAATGCGGTATTTGCTGCGGGATGGCCTGA
>CAXGXL010000744.1:0-2360 GCA_964013555.1 uncultured bacterium | reverse complement strand
CTTAGCTCAGGTCGCTACGGGAAACGCTTCGTTACGTTACGCCAACGCTATAGGTCCCCTTCTCTTACTAGCCTCCGTTCAGGGAGTCGGCCAATATCAACAAACTCAAGAAACCTCCCCTAGCACCATCGGAGTTCTTGCTGACATTAAATTGGGTTCACTCTTGGGCCGCAATTTTTCTCAAAATAGATTTCTCCATACCATAGCCCCCTCACTTAATCTGAAATCAATTCCGTGGTTAAGTAACGACGATTGGGACAATCACCACTTACCCTATGACGAAACAACGGCCTTAAGAGTCTTTCATCAGGGAATTGTGGGCGTCAAACAAACACTTTACACTCTTTCGAAAGGCAAACAAACCGAGCGTCTTAACCTCGAAGTGGCTCAGCCATTTGATTTAAAATCCCTTAGAGCCTTGCCGACTCGAATCGCACTGCGCCTTAACGTTCCTTACCTGGGTAATGCCAGTTTAGAATCAAGCATCGACACCACCCAATCCAAATTCCCCGCACGAGAAATCTACGGAAGAGTTTCAACCCCAATTTTCAACATAGGAAATCTACACGCTCAATACGGGAAATATGCCTCCACAGGTGACCGATATTCTCGAACTATCTATGAGATCAGCCACGCCCCTTCAGAGAATTCCCAGGATGAAACATGGACTCATTCGCTTCGAGCGGGTTTCTCACTTAACCTCCTCAATAGCCTAGCCCTTGCTTACAGTGGAAGTGTGCTTCTCGAACGCCCCAACGAAGAAACCATCGACAATAGAAATCCACGCCCCTACTTCACTCAACACCTTTTGACTCTCGGCTATACTTCTGACTGCAACTGCTGGGGAATTCAAACCCGAGCCCAAATAATTGACCCGCGTTCACTGCCGACCAATGTAGAATTCGACCCCGCGGACCATTTAAGTCTATTCATCACGTTAACGGTGGCCGACTACTCCCTTGGCTCCAAGTAAAACCAGCCCCTCCCAACAACCCAAAAAAAGTACAATCCCCCGAAAACAAAGAGGATATTAAGCCGACGAGCGAGTTTTCGAACCTGCAACTAGCTCGCAAACCCATTAGACAGCACCAACTAAGATTAAGATTCCACAACTGGTCTCAACTTCTTAGACAACTTTGTTTTCAGCATGCCGATACAATACTTATCAGATTAAAAGAATGTCATCGAATGTCTCAGGGAGGGTTCTTTTATCATGGGTTTGTTACGAGTATTCGCTGCGTTAGCCTTTTCACCGGCCGTTCTAAAGAACGGTCAGGCCAATGCCTTTCATTCCACTCCTCCGAATCTCCACCCACCCTTGACCGTACCTTCGCGCCAAACCGCGCTCTTTGGTGATCGCTTTGAAAGAAATTCCGATTTTCAAACCGAGTCGCTCATCACTGAGGAACTATCCAGAGCACATCAACTTAAGGCTCTTTCCAAAATGAGGCCAAAAAATCGAAATACAAACCTCAAGAAGATGTCGCTCTCGGAGCGCAAAGATTTACTTTCGGGATTTGAAGTTGCGGAAAACACTCTTGAAGAATTTGAAAAGGAGTTTGATTGGAAGTCATTGCAGGCCTCTTCCCCTCAATTCTCAACGAAACTCGCACTTGGTCTGTCCTTACTAACCTCACGGTCCTACAAATTTCTCACTGCCAACAAATCCAAAGAGCCGGGAGGCTATTTGTTGAATCACCTCAAACGAGAAGGGTATAAAATTGAATTTGTTGGCACCAAGGCCTTTTCGGGACGAGCGCTAATCGTCTCCAAGGACAATTACGCAACTATCGTATTCCCCGGAACCCATTACCAAAACGATTTCTTACGAGATATGGATATGGCTCCCGCGGCCTCGTACAAAGGCAAAGTACATGGCGGCTTCAAAAAAAACATTGACGAACTGATGCCCGAAATATTCGAGAGCTTGGAGGCTCTTCGGAACCAAAACCCCAACCAGCAACTAAAACTTCTATTAACCGGGCACAGCATGGGCGGAGGCCTTGCCATGCTCGCTGCACAAAAATTAACCGAACTGCCCGAAACCCACGTTATCGGAGCTTATACATTCGGCACTCCCAAGGTATTCGATTCTCGAGAAGCACAAAATTACGACGAGCAGGGTTTGGCCGATCGAACCTGGCGCATTGTGAACCATTCTGACGTTTTTGATTCATTTCCCAATGCAAAATGGCTGCCTCAATACGAACACACAGGCAACATCATTTATCTTAGCTCCGATGGAGAGCTTTGCCCGCAGCCTTCAACTAACGTATTTCAAAACGATCGAGGTCGAGTCTTTCGATTTAAGGAGTTCTTAGCGCGGGGATATAAGGCCCAGCCTATCGCCGACCATTCCA
>CAXGXL010000743.1:0-2372 GCA_964013555.1 uncultured bacterium | reverse complement strand
GATGGAGAGGTGCTTTTTGAGGATTTACATTTTAGCGTTGGAAAAGGGGAACGCGTCGCATTTGTTGGCCCCGACCACGCGGTGACTGCCTTAATGGGGATTCTAGCTGGTGAAGAAGAAGCTGATGCGGGGCTGGTGCAATGGGGGCATTCGACCAACTGTGGGTATCTTCCCAAAGACAATCAGTCTTTTTTTGAGGCCGATCTTAGTCTCATTGATTGGATGCGGCAATTCACCGACGAGCCAGAAGAGAATTTTGTTCGCAGTTTTTTGGGGCGGATGCTCTTTAGCGGCGATGAAGTCTATAAATGCGCAAATGTGCTCTCAGGTGGCGAGAAAATGCGCTGCATGTTAGCTCGAATAATGCTGCGGGACCCCAATGTCGTTTTACTTGATAGCCCCACCAATCATCTCGATTTAGAGTCCATAACGGCGCTTAATTCTGGGCTGGAAAAGTTTGAGGGAACCCTCTTGTTTACGTCCCACGATGTCGAATTTGTTAGTACTCTAGCTACTCGAGTCATTGAATTGGACGGACCCAATTTTTATGATTTGCATCTAAGCTATTCCGAATACTTAGTGGATGAGCAACGGCTACAACGACATGGGAACCGCCCCGCTCAAGGCTAGATTCAAGTTCCTCGTCGAAGTCTCTTATTTGCACAAAAATCGAATATTTAGCCACAACACTTCAGTCATTTCTCCGATAATCCAGTTACGCATTCAGCCCGATACCATCGCCAAGCTAGTAGGAGACACCCAATGACTCTCGTAAACAGTTCAACTTCCAACACTTCACCGGCTTCAACCACGAGCACGACCCCGACTACGACTCCGAGCACGACTCCGACCCCGACTACGAACACCTCGACCCCAGCTCCTGCTGCCCCAACGCTAGGTGAGCAGTATGCGCAATGGTCTCGGGATGGTTGGACCGATGGGGAGCTAAAAAGCTATATTTCGGGGATCATTGATTCCGGAAACGTGGAGCCTCACCTAAATCCACTATGGCGAGCAGTTCTTACTCCGCAGATGCCAAGTGTGGAGGAGCGTGATGAAAAATTCTTTGAAGTTTTGGCCTGGTATATTGACAAAAGCACTTCTGGGGCTGGCGATGGTAAACTAACCCTACGTGAAGTTCATGAGAGCTTGGTAAAATATGGTCAGCAATATCTGTCCCTTAGCGGACGAGCAGGGCAAGATGTCCCAAGGCTACAAGCCTGGAAATTCATCCAAAAACTCAGAATTTTGGAAAAAGAAATTTATGCTCGGGCTGAACGAGGCGAAGGGGCTTTTTATCCCTACGAGCCTCGGGCGATGATGACCATTGATAGCAATTCTACTTTTAATCGGGAGAATACCATTTCTGGCCGAGCCGATTATGAAGAAAGAGTTAAAGAGGCTTCTTACGAGAAGCCAGTATTGATCAAATTTGGCCTAACCTATTGCGCGCATTGTTTGCTTCTTGAGCAACTTGGTTCTGTGCCAGCAGTAGCGGAGCGGTATGCCGATGACATGGACGTCTATAAATTGTGGTGGAACCCCCATGATACGGCTTACGGTGAGTTGAACGCGATTGCTCGGGAAGAGGGAGTCACGAGCAGTCCCATATTTATTCTCTATAAAGACGGCGAAGTTGTGAAAAAGGGCTATGGTTTTCCCGATGAAACAGGCGCGGGTCTTGAGGAGTTTGTCGAAGCTTTGGAACACAATGTTTAAAGTAATGAATTCAAACGCTTAGTGCTCACAAGAAGCCGGGAGTCCTCTGGAAGTCTCGGCTTTTTCTATTTTGGCTCTTAGTTGCGGCTGAGATTATATTGGTCATTAAACGCTCTGATTTTATTACATTTTTAGCTTAGGTGTTCCGTTTTTGTAGGCATGAGGTGCTTGGTTTTAGTTATTATTCGATCAAAATGAACGTTTTAGACGTTTTTGGGCTTGCCAAATGACGCATTAGGCCACAAATCCCTAATAAAGAGTAGCAGCCAAAACATTAGCGCCCTTACAACTGCAGCGAGGTACTTAAAATATGAGTTTTCCTTCTTGTTCCGCGGTGATCCCTCACCGTCGCTATAGACACCTTTTACTTTTCGCTTGTTTGCTAGGGACCGACTTTCTTATTGGTTGTACCAAAGAGAGCGATACAAATGAGGTGAGCGATCCGTGCGCTATAGAGACCCTTCCCCTTCAATCCCGAAATCGCTTTCGCACCGGAGAGACGTTTTATCTTCCGACTGCCATGAAATCGGCGGATTGTGGCACCCTAGAGTGGAATTTGGTGGCTTCTCCTGAGGCGAATCTCAATGAACTAGTCGACGGCAAGGATGGCTACCAGAGACTGACTCCTCATATTGCTGGTCAGTATTCGTTCT
>CAXGXL010000742.1:0-2376 GCA_964013555.1 uncultured bacterium | reverse complement strand
ATCAAAAGCAAAGCCTAAGTCAGCCTTGTGCAAGGCTACCGCATCCCGCAGGGCCTCTAGATTCGACTCTTGAGATGGATCGGGATGATGATTTGGAAAACTACCATCGGGATCACAATAAAGCGGTATGACTTCACAACCCATCCGCCGATATAATTCCACTGCAGTCATCCCGCCGGTACCATTACCAGCATCGACCACCACACGAATCTCTCCACCAATGGGTTCTAATTCATTGGCCAATTCATCAATATACTCATTCAAAACGGCTCGAGTGGCCTGATTTCCGGCGCCTGTCTCGTAGTCTTCAGCCTCAATCAATTCTCGTAAACCTTGAATATCCTCGCCGTGAAGAGACTTGCCAAGAAGAGTCAGCTTAAATCCATTGTAGTCAGGTGGATTGTGACTCCCCGTGATGCAAACCCCACCGGATGCATTCAAGTTCTCGATAGCCCAATATTGAACCGGAGTAGGAACCACCCCAATATCAATCGCATCACAGCCCGTACTCGTCACCCCCGCAACAAAAGCTTCGCTTAAAGGAGCGCCGGAATGTCGACAATCTCGCCCCACCACCAAACTCTTTCCGCCTCCGCGTTTTACAAGCGTTCCTACGGCCTTTCCTAAATGGGTGGCCAACTCTGCGGACAAATGCACATCAACCACACCACGGATATCGTACTCACGAAAGATTTCTGGAACCACATTCATTTCTTAGACACCTCTTTAAGAATCTCATTTTCAAGCAAGGTTAGACGTTCGTTCATATTTTCAAGCGTGATGTCCTCTTGCGCTTTTTCAAAGAAACGCTTGTAGACATCTTTTGGAACCTCCACCTCTGCGGGGAAACGAAAGTCATTGAGCCTATCGAGGTTTAAGGTCAGAGATTTTTTTTCGACCTCCACTGGCGGAGAATCACTACACCCCATGGTAAGCACCGCTCCCAAGCTCAGTACCCAGACACCCAATTTCATTTTGTTCCTACTTCCGCATTGTATCGAGCCACCAAGCGAAGGTGTTTCAGTGCTTCTCGATAGCGTTGGTTTTCAACCCTGCGAATTTGTTCCACTCGCTCAGCAATAGCAGAATCACCACTTTTCGCGGCGAGCGATTCAATAACGGCAAGCTCAGCCAATCGCCTGAAGTGTTGTATTAACTCGAAATCTCGCTTGCGTTCGAAATCGCTCCGAATATCAAATTCTAGCTCAATCGGCTTGTTGCGAATTAAGAACGAACCCGAACGGTACTTTTTCCTGCGTATTTTCTTCGTTTCTTTCGCGGGGGGCGCAATCTCCGAAGCTTCAGGAGTACCAATATTCTCGCTGCCCTTAGCTTCAAGAGTATTACTATCCTCCGACACAGAAATATCCTGTGCGACCAAAGTAGGGGCTCCGAGCAATAAGACCATTACTACAAATATTCGTTCCACTTACGTCTTTCCATTTCCTCTAAAATTTTGCGCACCTCTTGAGCGCGCGCAGTCGGAATGACCAAGGTTGCATCGGATGAATGAACCACCACGACATCTTTCATTCCAACAACACCCACCATATGACCTTCGGTAGCATAGAGCGTGCAATTCGTCGAATCGAGAGCCACCACATTTCCCCCAACCAAATTGTCGTCATCATCTCGCTTCAACACAGCATCAAGCGCTGCGTAACTTCCGACATCCGACCAACCACACTCCACCGGAACAACACCTACCGATTGGGCACCCTCCATAATGCCGTAGTCGAGCGAAATTCCTCTGAGGCGTTGATATTCTTGCTCTAGAACTCGGCCATAATCTTGAGAGCCTATCGAAGCCCCGATCGCTTGAAGGCCCTGATGCATCTGCGGCAGTTGACGCTTCATCTCTGCCAACAAAACGTCACACCGCATTACGAAAATTCCTGAATTCCACAAGAAATTTCCCTGCTCCAAAAACGCTTGGGCCTGCTCTAAATTTGGTTTTTCGCAAAAACGCCTCACCCCAAAAACCCCCGACGCACCGGCTGACTGAGTGTCTTTTTCGAGGTATCCATAGCCGGTCTCCGGGCGGGTCGGCTGAATTCCTAGGGTGATAATTCCCCCCTTAGATGCAGCCAGGGCTGCCCTTCGAATTGCGTCGCAAAACGAAGCCCAATCCTTTACGTAATGGTCCGCGGGCAAGACCACCATCAATGCCCCAGGATCCTCTTGCAACAAAGTTACCGCCGCTAGACCGACCGCAGGGGCAGTATTTCTTCCATAGGGCTCTGCCAAAATGTGGGCCCTAGGCAAGTCCGGCACGGCTTGCTGGGTCCCTTCAACGTGCACGTCACCACACACCACCCGCCAACGCTCCGAGTCTACGAGAGATCCAACCCGCTTCAATGTCTCCAATAGTAGCGA
>CAXGXL010000741.1:0-2378 GCA_964013555.1 uncultured bacterium | reverse complement strand
TGAGAGGACGCACGAGCATCCCCTACCTCTTTAATAGCGATGTAATTGTAGCGGGGTCCAGTTTCCCGAATCGAATTGAAGCGGAGATCAACTTTGACCGCTAACTCCCTCAACCTTCATCGTCACCCGGATCTCCGTGCAGGGGCGTTCCTTTGTCAAGAACGGGCACATAGTCGGTCGTACTAGGAATCTTCTGCAATTCTCGGTACGAAACCTTCCAAGCCTGCTGAATTAACCAGGAGATAGAGCGGTCCTGCCTCTTTGCCTCGGTCTGCAGCTCAGCAAGCATGTCCGCAGGAAAATACAACGCTTGTCGTCGTGTTCGTCCTATAGCCACCTGCCTATACCCCCGCCGAATCCTCGCCAATCATGTCATTGACTGAAGGAAATCGCTTGATCTCGTCTCTAGCAACCCGCCAGGCTTGCTGCACAATCCAAGATAAAGAACGGTCTTGTCGGTTGGCCTCCCCTTGAATCTCACGAAGCATGTCTTCAGGAAAATACAAACTCTGCTTTCGCTTATCCGTCTTCTTCATAGAAACAACTCCCTACCCATCTACATTTGACTCTCAAAACAGGAAAAAGGCGAACCAGCCGCTTGTTTTGAAAATCCCCACTCCATTGAGTGCAATAGTTTTTGATTGCGCCTCTCTACCCGAGAAGGCTCGACTCACTTCGGATTTCTCCCCAACTGTTCAGAGTGTAGGAAAGGCCCAATGTACGGTCAAGTGGGGTCGTGAAGGAAGCCAAGCAATTCGCGCGCGCCCCCGTCATCCAGCGTCTCAACAGTGCGCCTCCCGGCCAGAGCAAAAATCGTAAGAGCCTGACATAATTAGTAAAAACCACAAAGATCATTCCAGCCCAGGTAAAAGTACATCAAGGACCCGAATTATGCTCCGATGAGTTCTTTCCTACTCACCGCTCATCAATAGAGCCAATGCCTCCAGTCAAAAGAGGCGTGAATTATCTCTTGCTCGAATTTCCTGCCAGCGCCTCTCGCCTCTGCCTCTCTAGGGACTTGAACACCCTTCGAATCTTCTTAAGCAACGGCCGCACCAAGGCCCGGTTTGCCTCATTTGTTTGCGCCACCAAGAACTCAAGAAGCTTCTCCTTGTTTTTTTGCGCGCTCTTAATGCGATACCTCAGTTTGTCTTTTTCCGAGAGCGGAACCGCCGGATCGTCCAAAACGGCTCTAATTTCCGGTTTCGCTTCACTTGGCAGCAAGTCGAAAAAAGCCTTTTGATCTAAGGAAAAGTAGGTAGCAAGCAGCACCGAGAGTTCACTTATAAACTCTTCCATGGTGAATCCGTATTTAGTGTAAATACGCTCCAGCTTACGCATTTCACCTTCAGGCATAGACGGCAATGCCCCAGCGCCCATAGGGGTGCCCAGGCTTGAGAAAAACTGCCAATGATATTGGGAGGTTTCGCTAGCCAGCTCGGGAATCATATCGAGCAGTCGCGAAACCCGCGCCTTCTCCAACGTAGGCACCGTAGGCGCAAGTGGCTTGCCGAAGCCCTGGGCAAAGCTTGTACCGGAACTCCCCAAACTTGAAATCAAAAGAGTGATTGCTAAAACGGGTCTCATGTCCTCCACCCTCACGTTGGCTCAATAAACGAACTCGGCTTACCACTCTTTTCAGAAAAAGCCAGCCCAAAACGGACGATATTGCATCTAGCTCTCCCTTTAGTGCTTAATTAGACACTAGAGGCGACCTGATTTAGGTCTCCAAATGACCTTTACGATGGAACGATTTAAATCGACAACGGAGCACATTTAATATTGTGATGTATTGCCCCTACTACTGTGAAGAGAACATTTGGCACCTCTGCCAAGCACCTGCCATTCGCGACCAACATTGCTCGGTAGTGTTTGTCAGCAACCCTTCGGGTCAATGTGCACTCTGGAATCAAAGAGCCAGTAACCACACCACTCTCCCTGTCCTTTGGGACTACCACGTCGTGGCGCTAACTACCTCACCCGGGCCTCCTGAGCAAAAGCAAATATGGGACCTCGACACCACGCTCTCACTCCCATCAAAAGCTATCGACTACCTAAGAGACACATTTGGATTGGACAGGTTTCACCTAAGCGTTCCAGAAGACATTCGCCCGATGTTTCGAATAATTCCCGCGCACATCTATATCGAACACTTCGCTTCAGACCGAAGTCACATGCGGTCGAAGGAAGGAACTTGGCTCCAACCACCACCGCCTTGGCCTCTCATTAATCCCGGCAAACCGAACAACCTATCTAAGTTCTACAATATGCAAACTCCTTTTCACGGAAACGTGCTCAACCTCTTGCAGTTAACCCAACTAGCGTTTTAGAGACTTCGCCATGGCTCTCCTTCACGGCTTTTTCGGTCCCTAAGTGTG
>CAXGXL010000740.1:0-2384 GCA_964013555.1 uncultured bacterium | reverse complement strand
ATCCCGATTGGATAGAACGACTCATCGCTGCCCCCGACCTAAGAGGAGTTTTTATCGAGGAGTTGATTAGACTCGAACCCCCGTTTAAGGGACACTTCCGCGTCGTAGCCCATGAAACTCAACTAGGCGACCGTAACCTGAAGACCGGCGATAGATTGATGCTAGATTGGGAGTCTGCCAATCGAGACCAAGCCGTTTTTGATTCCCCCGAGCACTTGAATCCGCACCGCGCTGAGCTCCGTGGGCATCTCGGTTTTGGTTACGGAATTCACCGCTGCTTAGGTGCCAACCTAGCCAAATTGGAGGCCCGAATCGCTCTCGACCATTTCTTGGAGCACTTCGCCCATACCCAAACTCCTGCCGATTACTGTCCGTCCTATGTGCCAAGTATATTCACGCGCCGGCTCATTAGCTTACCCCTTGTTTGCAACCGCACTGACCCAAAGTAGACTTCTGCCGACTCATTACTAACGCAAACTTAGCAACCCTCGTGATAGTTCAATCCAGTCGTTGTACTGGAAACACTCTCAGGGTATCTCTATTCAATGAGCGTAATCGAACTGGTTCTTCTCTGCATTATTCTCATTTCAGCAGGGTCGATTGTCGTTACAACACTGCGAATAGGCATCTCACCCATGCCTAGCTCGCCCCAAGCGTGTAAAGCCATCAGGTCACTCATCCCAGAAAATACCACCGGGTCAATTGTGGATCTTGGTTCCGGATGGGGAAATATTGTTTTTTTTCTTTCGCGCGCTTTTCCCAAAGCCCGCGTCACCGGGATAGAACTATCGTGGATTCCATGGTTGTTTTCCCATTCCCTCCACTTTGTCCGGAAACAACCCAATCTCAAGCTCGAACGCAACGATTTCCGAAAAGTGGATCTAGCCGATGTCTCAATCGTCGTTTGTTACCTCTTTCCCGCGGGAATGAAACAACTTCAAGAAAAACTCCAACGCGAATTAAAGCCGGGCACCATAGTCATTTCGAACACCTTTCAAGTAGCTGGATGGACCCCGCAAAAAACTCTCTTCCTTCGCGATCTCTACAACACGCCCATCTACTTCTACCGTACCCCTCCAACTCAATGAACCTCGCCTAGAGGTATTTCCCTAAGGCTTCGCGAAGAACTGTGAAAGTAGGCCCCTCTATTCCCCCTTCAACTAGAGTCATCAATACGAGAAAAGCCAGTGCCGCCACACCTAGGGCAAGGGGTACCCGAACCAAAACCCAATTGCGATGCTTCGGCTCGGTAATCCCGCCCACAGCTAGATCCCATTGTGCCTCTCGCCAAAAAACTAGCAACGCAAAGGGAAACACCGCCGACATCCATGCGACATAATTTAGAAATGGAACTCCCAACCAACCTTGGGCCAGGCTTGAATGCCAGGTCCAAAATCCTACTGCACTCGCAAGCGGATCTATTTGCAAGTCAAGACACAATGCCACGAAGACGGCCACCAAAGCCGCAAATACCGGCATTCTTCGAGTTCGAGGACTACACTTTTTGACTTCCCACACCGTCCAAGTCGTAATGTAGAAAACCGTCACCCAACCTGAAACCGTAGCTAATGGGGCAGGCAAGGGTCCAAGATACCAGCGATAATTCATTTCGCTAAAATACCCCAAAAGAATACCACCGTTTTCGAGTAGCATACCGTAGGCCAAACACGGGCCAAGGAAAAAACCAACCCGTCTTGGACTCTCATTCCATGCATGAATCATGAGAACCAAAGTGTTCAACAAAGCCACCAACTCATAGATATTTCGCAACTGATGGTGAGAAAGAACCGTTCTCATACCCAACAATAAATTGCCCCCAATACCCAATACGACACCAGCGCAAATTGTAATCGCGAGGCGCTTTTCGAGCTGCGTCGATTCCCTCCAGCGCAAGCCATAAACTGCAATGGGAATTAGCAAAGGAAATATCGCAGTAGGTACCAAATCCAATCGCTGCACCGGAAGATTGGAGATCTCAGCATGTGCAATGCCAAAAGAATACAAAACACAATTCAGCAATGGAGCATCGCGCCATAAAAGTGCTGCCGTACCCATCTTATCTTTGTTCATAAGACGCCAAATCTATCAAAAACACCAACCCGTGCAAACATAACAAAGACATACCTTTACGCCATCCCGAATCCAAGCCAAACCTAATCCAGTAGAGTCTTGCTGATCCTATTGGCTACTATATTGCCCTTTTTCTTCTTTCCAACTTGGAACTATGCCGGCATAAAACCCGTTTGCGACAGCCTTTTTAATCTAGACCAAACACGATAAAAAACAGTGCGCATCTGCCTATAAGAAATTAATCTAAGAGGGAGGGCTCAGAAAAAAAATGAAGAGCCTAATACTCGCAATAACATTTAGCCTGCTTACCAGCG
>CAXGXL010000739.1:0-2398 GCA_964013555.1 uncultured bacterium | reverse complement strand
CAAGGCCGGGGTTTCCGGCGATTCGGGGAAAGGGGGAGCCTGGGAGGCGCGAAAAGGGGGACGGGTTTCCTTGCGGACCCCGGTGGCGTTAGGGCAAGTCTAAGAAGCCGGTGGTGTGTCGCTGACGGGTTTGAAGTTGCTTCATTAAATCCGTAAACGATAAGGGGCTAAAGAAACGCCATACTCGTTTATCGAGTGCTAGAGTGGGGCGGGCTTGAGTACTCAAGGCCTCCCGGAGCTCATTTAGGATATACTGCCGCAGGAAGAGATCTTTGGTTTCGCTGTGACAAAAGTGAGGAAGTAGCTCGGAAGCTGTTCGAATCAGACCCAATATACTGGCGGCGAGAGCATCAAAAAACGCGTCATCGGTCTTCAGTTCTTGAATGAGAATTAAAGAATCTAAGTCAACAAAGCCACCATCCATGCAGGCATTGCCTGCATCAAAAATGGCGCCGAGAGATTCGTTATGATAAGAATAAGGGAGGTAACCGAGGTGAATGACCCTAGCAAAAAGACACGACCACCGGCGGATAATTTCTTCTGGCTTCCACTGACTTAGGCGTCTGAGCCGAGAAGTTTCGTCTTCTCCATTGAATGGCCGAGCCTTGGTTCGTACTCGGTGCGGTGTTCCTGGGTAGTAGTAGATATAGATCCCTAATCCCTCGTCTAGAAGAGGAGCTACATTTTGAAATGCCTTCGCGGATAGTCGACTTTGTAGTATTTTTCGAGTTTGCGTTGTGGGCACTGCATCGAGCTTGTGAACCCCCAATGGAATCGGCATTTTTGCTAACTCGCCGTAGTGCTTTAAGTGAGATTCTTGGAAATGAAGAGCAATCTGAAATTCAGATTCAGCCTCCCGAAGAGAAAGAGCCCCAGGTATTTTGTTTTCGTGCAATGGAAAGTGCTCGAGCATAGGGGAGTGGCCAAAGTTAGAAGGGCCTCTAAATGTTGATTGACTCATCCAGGCAAGCAGTTCACTGTAGTCGTTGCAAAGCGGCTCGCTTCCCTTGAGCACAATGACCCCTTGCGGGGTTTTCGTTTCACATAGCTTGTCAAGCGGGAGAGTCAAGCTTCGATAATGCTCGTTGTAGCGTTCAAAAGCGGGGTCGTTTCTCGCGTTGATTGTTGTGGGAAGATAAAGCGCTTCTTTAAGTCCCTGGGTAACCGATTCCGCAAGAGGGGCCGAACGATGAAGAGCTCTCTTTATTGCCGGTGAAGCTTTGGCTAGGAGGTGAGTGTAATTAGTAGGAATAGAGCGGCGCTCGGAGTTTTTTTCGAGGCTAGCTACACCAACCCGAATAGCTTCGTCCCATTCGTTAGTTCCCATTTGAACTACAAGGAGGGCCGCACAGGGGCTATCACTTTGCCAGGCAATTTTTTTTCCTTGGGGTAAAAAAAGAATATCAGTTGCTTGCAGTTCCCATTCTTGGGCGGGGGCAGGGGGCGATTGGTAACGTGTCCAGGTAGACACCTGATAATTTCCAGGTTGGATGGGGAAAATAAAGGTGGGGGCACTAAAGGATGCCGGTTGGGCATCAGTGTTATTTGGGTAAATCCAGTAGTGAATATCGAGTGTCGGCTGGCCCCCTCGCAAATAGCCTTTCGTAAAATTGGAGATAATTTCGTAAGGTTTGGGCCATGCTTGATGTAGTTTCTGCGCTGGGACAGGGGATGCGAGGTTCTTCGAGTCGACGAATGTTCCAAGTGCTGGAACGTGTACGGAGTCAAAAATGGTGGAACGCGATGAATTGCGTAGCCGAAGGGTTTGCTCTTCTCGCATTTGTAGGCGGTCAAACCATTGCCAAAATGTAGTAGAGAATTCCCACGGTGATGGAAGCTCAGATTGGGGTTCTTGTTCTTGTTCTTGTCCGTGGAACTTAAAGAGTTTGACTGAATCGCGTTCGGCAAGGAGGGTGAATTCAGATAGGTCAATTAAATTGGGGGTTTCTTCGGTAAAAGCGGCATCAATGTAGAAACCTCCGGAGACCAAATTTCGCTTAATGAATTCAAAGCCAGCCTTCTTGGATTGTGGAGACAATTGCCAATCAGATAGGTCGTTAAAGCCCAGAGCGATGGGGAAGTCATCTTGAGCTGAGAGGTTTCGGATATCTTTTTCGAATACCCGGGGGTGTTTCAAGAAATTAACAACGTCGTAGCCTATACAGCGCTCGTTGCCAAACTGACGACACAATTCGAGAAAGTTGACTCCTTGCCCGGTTCCCAGTTCAACAATCGATCCGGCGGAAGGAACCATTTGTCCAAAGACAAAGTCTGCAAAAAAACGTCCAATGACATCTTCCCAACCACTCATGTCCCGGTTCTCAATGTATCGGGGCTCTTTGTCTACCAGGTCTTGATGAGTTTGATTCAACATTTATAACTCCAAAAACCAATATCC
>CAXGXL010000738.1:0-2403 GCA_964013555.1 uncultured bacterium | reverse complement strand
ATATCTTTCGGGCTATCCATTTGAATGGCTGCGGCAATGTTACCAAAGTATCTGTAAGTCCGCCCGCATGAAAGTGGAATACCGTTTTTGAGAATAGCCAGCGAACACAACCGAGCAATACTATATCGCGACAGATAGGAATCCTGTGGGGACCGGCTGGTGGATAGTAAAGAACAGTGGTTCGGTAACGCAATCTCTTCCAGAATATCTGCGCAATCACGGCAAATAGATGCGCAATTTTTCGGAATTTGAATTGACTCGCCTCGGTTATGTCTCTGGAAAAGCTCATTCGAACGTGAAATAGTTTCACGGAGTCGAAATCTGCGTCTAAAAGTTGGTCAATCATTATTGCTTGACCATGTAATGGAGGTGGCGTTTGTCCGACGACCAAAACTCTAAGCACTCTCTGAAAACCCCTTGGGAAATAATGGAAAATGTAGACTCAGTTAACCATAATTGACGGTGGATGCAATACGCAAGGGTGGTTCATCTGTTGGTAAACGACGCACTGAATAACGAAAAATACGAACTAAATGAGTCGCGTTTCTTGGCCTATATCAACGCGGTTTTGATACATTCCCTTAGATTTGTTTGTGAAATGGTTCGAATCTAGTTGTATGGACACAGTACTTTCTAGATTCCATTCCAAACATCTCAGAAGAACCGGGTGGTTTCGCCGAAATATTCGACTGAAACCGGAGTTAGTACAAGAAGACCTGTCTTTGGCTTTGGATGTTGTTTAGGGAAAACTCTCTTGAAAAGTTGGTCGAATCTGGTCTCACCTAGTGAAGAGGATTGTGTCGTTTGCCTAATTGATACTTTGATGAATTATATAGGTAGATACCTTGAGGAGCGTAAACGCTTTGTACTGTCTTGCTTACGCTCTTGAATTCCCTTAAATCTTTTTGGTGTTTAATATCAAGTCTAAGTTCCATGGATTCAGACACCTGATGTGGCCCCTTGGTGACCAGGCTCTGGTCAGCTTCTGTAATTTTTTCACTACTATTATTCTGGCTCGCCAACTCAGCTCCGAAGCCTTCGGTGTCTTTCAAATACTCTATCTCGTTATCTTATTGATTAACGCAATTCAAATCGCGCTATTTAGTAATCCCATGATGAGCCTTGGACCCAAATACAATTCCAAAGATACGCCCTACTATTTTGGCGCAGTTCTGGTTCACTATGTTTTTTTTGCGGCTTTTGTCGGCATTTGTACGCTTCTTGGGGACTATGCTCTTCGGTGGGTGAACCCTGCATGGGATTTGGGGGAGTTGCGCACTCCGTTTCTTGTCATGGCATTGGGGGTTTTAGCTCAGGACTTTTTTAGGCGTTATTTTTTCGCACGTTCACGCACTGGGCTTGCTTTTATCACCGATGGTATCAGCTATGTGGGACAACTTTGTGGCCTTCTTTTTATCGTGTCTTTTGGAGAGCTGGATACTTCAGTAGCCCTCATGACTATCGGGGTAACGTCATTTGTAGCGGTGGTCTTCTCGTGTCTATTTAAAGGGGAGGTTTCTATCAATAAGAGATTTCTAATAGCCACATCCAAGGAAAATTGGTCTTTCTCAAAATGGCTGGTCGGATCAACGGTGGTTCAGTGGGCAACTTCAAATATTTATCTCTTGGTTTCCGGAAGTATTTTGGGGCCTCAGGCGGTCGGTGCTATCAGAGCAGCTCAGAATATAATGGGGCCGATTAATGTTCTTTTCCAAGGACTCAATAATATTGTACCTCTCCGTGCTAGCCAAAGGTTTCATTCCAGAGGCACACCAGGTTTATTCGCTTATTTGGGAGTAATCCTTCTGAATGGATTGGCGGTAACCCTTGTTTTTGCAATTATTGCGGGCCTGGGTTCTGAGTTTTGGTTTTCGGTTTTCTACGGCGACAATTTTAGGGAATACACCTTTCTTTTGAAGTGGTTAGCGCTCCTATATCCACTTATGTTCATTACTTTTGTGATTAGAGTAGGGTTGCGCTCTATCGAGTATACAAAGCCGATTCTTGTAGCGTATGTGGTCACAACCCTGTTTTGTTTAACCGTGGCACATTGGTTGATTTCCGGTTTTGCTCTTCATGGCGCTATGGCCGGATTTGTCACAAATTCATTTATTCTAATCGGGATTATGCTCTTTTTGGGTAGGCGTAAACTAACATGTGATTCAATTGAGTAGACTTTATTTTATTGTATGAGGTTACTTGCAGCTTCTTACAACGGTTGATTACGAGACTGATCGTTAAAGGAACTTGATTTTTCTAGTGCAACTCCAATTAATGGACTTAGTAATCCACTATACATATTTTTTCGTATTTTAACTGTGCTTTGTTTACGTACTCTCCACGTATCCAATGGATACACCGCAAATGTTCCTATTAATCCACCAACACATCCAGATATAAAGT
>CAXGXL010000737.1:0-2409 GCA_964013555.1 uncultured bacterium | reverse complement strand
GGTCGATTTCAGGCATTCTCGATCTATGACATTGCTCCCACCGCCCTTTATTTAATGCAATTAGGAGTGCCTCAAGAGCTACCAGGCAGCATCGCACTAGACATCATTTCAGAACAATTTAAAGTCGACCATCCTCCCATCTCACTAGCCAAAACTGTCTCTCCCCGCCCTCAGAACAAATCTCGAAGCCAAGAAAAAACTCACTATGAGCAACTGGAATTGGAGCGACTCAAATCCCTAGGTTACGTTCAATAGCCCGATTTCTTCTCGAATTTTTTTAACTCTGACAACTGATTTACCTCTCGGGGCGGCCAACCGTCTTTGAAGGGAATCTCCCATTGGGGCTTCTCTTCGTAGGTGGGAATAAAGCTAGGTAGGCCAAGAAATTGAGGTTCAAACAAATCATTCAAGACGCGGCCTTGCATGTCTTTACCCAAGGGCAGCCCCAAGAAATGCAAAATCGTTGGGGCAATATCGAAAACCGAGGCCAGGTTAATACTCCCGCTTCGCTTGACTCCTGGTCCCGCTGCTATAACCACCCCATCATCTCGATGATTCCCGCTATAAGGCTCGTCTTTCATTCGATGCGGAACACTTGCCGGACCAAATCCATGATCGCTGGTTAATAGAACCAATGTGTTCGGCCCCGCCATTTCATCCAATAAACGTCCCACTCGCTCGTCAAGATCTCGATAGCATCCCTTAACCACGTTACCAAATCGCCTCTTAAGCTCTGAAACAAACTCGGTCGAAATACCGTGCCCAGAAAGTCTTTGAGCAATAGCCGCTTCACTTTCCTGAAAAATCCAAAACCGATGTAAGAGAGAATCGCTGCATTGAAAATAAGCGAGAACCACCTCAGGGGACAGCTCCTGATAAAGTTCGGTGGTTATCTTTTCAACACTCTGTGCACGGGCCAAACTCCAGCGAAGGGCATAAACATACCTTTTGAGTCTAGGAAGCTTGAACAATGGACTCTCTCGAGGCGGAACGTTTGCAAAGGACCTTAATTGAGCGTCGGTGATCTTCAGTGGGTCAAAATACCCACGCTCCACTTTCTGAGTTAATCGAGGCGGCCAAACCGTCTGCGTCGTACCACTATAAAAAGATGGCTTGATCGAGGTCTGTCTCCTGTCGCCAATCAACTCGATCGGAGCAACCATAAAACCGTTTTGCAGTTCTTCAGCGGGCCACGTCGCCACCCATCCCACCGTTAGGGTCTTGATTCCCTTGGCGTCCAAGAGTTTCCACAGTGCAAGCGACTTTCTATTAGCACTAGTAACCCGCCTCTTGTTTTTCGTTCGATAAGGCGGTGGATTAAAATACGAGTTGCTAAAATTATCCCACACCCCATGCTGACCAGGGTATTTACCCGTGACCATCGACGTCCATACCTGAGGGGTGCGCAATGGCCAAAAAGAGGCAAGCGGGCCGGCGGTCCCTCCTTTAACCAATCGCCCCATTACCGGCGTAACTCCCTCTTGAATCATGGGTCCCAAGAGATTTAAAGAAACGCCATCGAGTCCGATAAGAACGACCTTGGCCTTGGTAGCCGCAACCTTCGATTGGTCCTCAGAGGCTGCCGCTGTCAACAAAAGGGTGGTAAATACAATGGAGTGCAAGAGCATGATCGGCTCAAATACTATGCCCCACAATCTTCCGCCAGCCCCAAGAGACTTTCAAAACTAGTTTAGATCTCATCGAAATCTCCTTGTCGGATTCAAAACACCGCGATAAGAGGCCGAGCATGCGACAAAAAGCCCTTGAACAGCGTGTTCTACGCCAAATGAACAAAGCTAATAAAGATTTTGGTATGATCGAGAAAGGTGACAAAATTCTCGTTGCGCTATCAGGCGGCAAAGACTCGTACTGCTTGCTTTGGGGGCTTCAAAAAATGGCTGCAGCAGCGCCCTTTGAGCTGCCTCTCGTGGCATACCACCTAGATCAAGGGCAACCAAATTACGATGGGCATCCCATGGCCCGATTCATGGAGACACTTGATATAGAACATGAAATCGAAAATCAGGATACCTACTCCCGGGTTCTAGAACTAACTGAAGAAGGGCGAACCTATTGCTCGGTATGCTCGCGATTTCGACGAGCGATCCTCTACAAAGCGGCAGAGCGACATGGGTGCAATAAAGTAGCTTTAGGCCACCACCGAGACGATTTGATTGAAACCCTTTTGTTGAACCTCTTTTATTCCGGGCAAACCAAAAGCATGCCACCGAGGTTGGTCAATGATAAGGGTACCCATGAACTCATTCGACCGCTTGCCCTATGCCGAGAAGAAGACTTAGCAGCCCTGGCGAAATACCACGAATACGAAATTATGCCATGCAACCTCTGCGGCTCCCAACAAACTAGGCGCCAATACGTTAAACGACTCCTCAAAGACATGAGCCGCGA
>CAXGXL010000736.1:0-2411 GCA_964013555.1 uncultured bacterium | reverse complement strand
GGTTTTCCTCCATTTCTCGCTGAACCTCTTTTGCGAGTTCGAGATGATTGAGTTGAAGGAGCTTGATGGCTTGTTGCAGCTGGGGCGTCATAACCAGCTGTTGGCTCATTTTTTGCTGAAGACTTAGATTGATTGCCATGATGTTATAAATAGATGTTATCTCAAAGATGGTAAATAACCAAAGTTGCTAGCTGATTTTAGAGCGAAAAGTCATCACCGAGATAGGTTTGTCGGGCGAGAGGATTGCTAATGATCTCGTCGGGAGTTCCAGATAGGAGGATAGAACCTTCTGATATAATGTAGGCTCGATTGCAAATCTTGAGTGTTTCTCGAACATTATGATCGGTGATGAGAACCCCAATTCCTTTTGTTCGCATTGATTGCACAAAGCCCCTGATTTCATTTACGGCAATCGGATCTACCCCGGCAAAGGGTTCGTCGAGTAGGACCACTTTAGGTTCTGTGATAAGAGTTCGGGCCATTTCTACTCGGCGGCGCTCCCCCCCTGAGAGTTGCGAGCCTTTATTGTGGCGAACATGCTGGAGGTTAAAGTCCTCTAACAAGCGGTCTGCCTTTTGGAGCCCTTGGTTTTTGGAGAGTCCCAATGCCTCGTAAATTGAAAGGAAGTTGTCTTGTACGCTGAGCCCCTTAAAAATGGTGGTTTCTTGGGGGAGGTAGCCGAGTCCCAAACGTGCTCGTTGGTAGAGCGGGCGGTTTCCCAAGCTTAAATCTCCGAGAAAGACGGTTCCTGCGTCGGCGGGTAAAATACCGGCAACCATGTTGAAAGAGGTAGTCTTTCCTGCACCATTGGGGCCTAATAATCCGACGATTTCACCGGGGTGAACCTCAAAGCTGACGTTTTTGACGACTTTGCGGCGGCGATACGATTTTTGTAGATCAACGGCTCGAAGAGATTCGCTCATAAGAATTAGCCTAATGGTTTGGGCGCTTAGGAAGCGGACAGGTCTGGGGCAACTCACCGGTAACTATCGCAAACGAAGCGGGAGCAGCATCTTGGCTTGTGGTCATGAAGCCTCGAGGTTTGTGCACGTGTGCGCGTTCGGTTTGGACATTTAAGGAGATTCTCGTGCCCTTTAAATAGCTCTTACCGCGCTTAAGAAGCGGCATTCCTCGAAGTATTAGGTTAGAGGTTTTTAGGTTAAAGGATGCGGTTTCTGACCAAGAAATTTCACCGGAGCGTTGCGCTCGAACATCGCCTTTGCATAAAAAGGATTTCCAGCTCCAGTCTGTGTCGGCATAGCCCGTAAATTCTGAACAACAAACTAAGAGATCCCCGCGTCGGACGACCACGTTCTTTTGGCAAATACTGCGGTTGGGTTTACTCAGGACCTTCATCGAATCGCACCGAAATTCAATAGGTCCCTGGCGCAATTGCGCTAGGTTTTTTTTGTTGGACGCTTGTGCAGTGGTCCCAAAGGTGATTGCAAGAACTAGAACAACTTGTAGCATGAGTATTCTCGGAATGGCGTTTTGTTGGGATAGACGCATAGCATTGCCGCTCTATTCGTTTATGGTTTCCGCTTCCAGCGGCGGTGCATCCATACCCATTGTGATGGCTCCTGTCTAATTGCCCACTCTAATCGCTCGGTTATCCCTGCTGTAATTCTCTTAATATCATGAGATTTTTCTCCGCTTAGGCTGTATTTGAAGCGTTCGAAATGAAGTTGGTACCCTTTTTTTGTTCGATGAAGCCATCCTATGATTATGGGGGCTTGGGTTCGAAAAGCAAGTTTTCCTGCAGCGATGGGGGTCGAGGCAGGTTTCCCAAAGAAGGGGACAAAGGTACTTTTGACCGATGTATCTTGGTCAATGAGCAGGGCAAGAGTTTCTTTTTGATGGAAGACTCGAATCATTTCTTTAAAGCCGCCTTCTTGGCCGCGCCATATAACATTTAGGCCAAATTGGGTTCGTATGGAATGCGCCCAGCGGGTAAGCCGAGGATCATAGATGGGCTTTGCTATGGTGTGGACAGGGATATTGTTCACGGCCAGTATTTGAGCTAGGATTTCCCAGTTTCCGATGTGCCCAGTTATGGCTATGCAGCCTTTGCCTTCTTGGAGAGCTTCTGCAAATAAAGTTCTGTGCTCTTCGTTCAATCTTAGGTCGGGGTGTGCGAGAATTTTCGGGATATGAGTTATTTCTGCACAGGAAATTCCAAGATGCACAAACATCGATTTAGCTAAGCTTTTTCGTTCAGCTTGCGATTTTTCGGGAAAAGCGATTGCGAGATGCTCAAGAGCTTTGGAGCGCTCTGTGAAGACAAGCCAGTAGGCCAGATGTCCTAAAAGTATTCCAGATATTTTGGTAAACCAAAATGGTGTTGAGGAAACCAAGCGGTAGGCACCACGGATCAGAAAATAGAGAACATTATTTTTGGTTTTTTGGAGAAC
>CAXGXL010000735.1:0-2413 GCA_964013555.1 uncultured bacterium | reverse complement strand
ATGCTAGCGGTCGAACTTTGTCCGGGCAAACCACTGAGGCATTTTGGGCCTCGATGTCACATCTCCCGCTTCTTAGCATTGGCCTAAATTGTGCGCTCGGCCCGGCTGAAATGCGGCAATACGTAGAAGAGTTGTCGGGTTTGGCCGATTGCTTTGTCAGTTGCTATCCGAATGCCGGTTTACCGAACGAATTTGGAGAATACGATGAGACTCCCGAGGATGTGGCGGCGGTGCTCCAGGAGTTTGCGAAAGAGGGCTGGTTGAATCTGATTGGCGGGTGTTGTGGTACTACCCCCGAGTATATTCGAGCAATCGCGGATGCTTGTGTTGGCATATCACCTAGGCCGCGCCCAAAGCTTAAGCCGCTTGCCCGCTATTCCGGCCTTGAAGCGCTGACACTTACTCCCGAGACCAATTTTGTCATCGTTGGAGAGCGGACTAATGTTACAGGGTCTCGTAAATTTGCTCGGCTCATTAAAGAAAAAAATTACGATGAAGCGCTTTCGGTTGCACTCCAACAAGTCGAAGGCGGAGCCAATATTATCGATATCAACATGGATGAGGGTTTACTTGATTCTGCTAAAGAGATGACCACGTTTTTAAACCTGGTCGCCTCGGAACCAGATATCTGTAAGTTACCGATCATGTTAGACAGCTCCAAATTTGAGGTGATTGAAGCTGGGTTAAAGTGTCTCCAAGGTAGGGGAATTGCCAACTCCATTAGTTTGAAGGAAGGAGAAGAAGTCTTTCGGATGCAGGCTAGTACTGTGCTGCGCTATGGTGCCGCGGTGGTGGTGATGGCTTTCGATGAGAAGGGACAAGCGGATACGACAGAACGTCGTTTAAGTATTTTAGACCGAGCTTATCGGATCCTAACCGAAGAAGTTGGCTTTGAGCCCCAAGACATTATTTTCGATCCGAATGTCCTTACAGTGGCGACGGGCATTCCCGAACACAATGAATATGCGCTTTCCTTTATTGAGACTATTCGTGAGCTAAAGCGGCGCTACCCCCTTGCTAAATGCAGTGGCGGAATAAGTAATCTCTCTTTTTCTTTTCGCGGCAATGAATCCATCCGCCAAGCCATGAATGCAGTCTTTTTGTACCATTGCATTCGTGAAGGTTTGGATATGGGGATCGTCAATGCGGGACACCTTACAAACTATGATGATATTCCGACCGACTTACGTGAGCTTGTTGAGGATGTCTTGTTTAATCGCCGCCCGGAGGCCACCGAGGACTTGATTGCTGCGGCTCAGCACATTCAACATACCAAAGTCGATGAGACCGTGGAGCTCTGGCGGGACGGAACCATTGAGGAGCGACTCTCCCACGCTTTGGTTAAGGGGATTAACAAGTACATTGAAGAAGATACGGAAGAGGCGAGGCAGAAGTACGCCCGCCCGTTAGATGTTATAGAAGGTCCATTGATGGCGGGGATGAGTGTCGTTGGGGAACTCTTTGGTCAAGGGAAGATGTTTTTGCCACAGGTGGTGAAGACAGCGCGGGTCATGAAGCAGGCGGTGGCTGTTTTGACCCCCTATATGGAGGAAGAAAAGCGTCAAAATAAGCGAGCATCGGCAGGAATTATCTTGATGGCTACTGTCAAAGGGGATGTTCACGATATTGGGAAAAATATTGTCGGAGTCGTTCTAGGTTGCAATGGGTACGATATTGTGGATTTGGGAGTCATGGTCAACTCCGAGACCATTCTTGCAGAAGCTAAGAATCGAAACGTGGACATTATTGGTTTAAGTGGTCTGATAACGCCGTCCCTTGATGAAATGGTCCACGTAGCAAAGGAGATGGAGCGATTGGGCTTTGATATTCCATTGTTGATAGGCGGGGCGACCACCAGCAAGAAACACACGGCGATCAAGGTGGCGCCGGCGTATTCTCATGAAACGATTCATGTACGAGATGCGTCCCTTGCTCCACAGGTGGTTTCAGCCTTGCGAGACTCCACTCAACGTCGTGAGCTACAGGCCAAAAATCAAAAGGAGCAAGAGGCTTTGCGCGCTGCGTTTAAGCAGGCGCGGCTGGTCCCCCTGGTGGATTTAGAATTCGCTAGATCCCGTCGTTTTCAGCCGCAATGGCGGGCAGAAGATATGGCTCGTCCATCCAATCTCGGGCCCCAAGACATACCGAAGCCGTCTTTGGCTGTCCTCCGAGAGTACATTGATTGGACCCCGTTTTTTCATGCTTGGCAACTTAAAGGGGTCTACCCTGCTATATTGGACAAGCCGAAAGTGGGCGAAGCAGCTCGTGAGCTTTTCGAAAACGCTACCACTTTGCTTGATGAAATCGTCGAAAAAGAGCTCATTAGCATTGAAGGGAGATTGGGTTTTTTCCCCGCAGCCGCCGATGGGGATGATGTGGTTGTGTTCTCCGATGAAGACCGGAAGACGGAAAT
>CAXGXL010000734.1:0-2413 GCA_964013555.1 uncultured bacterium | reverse complement strand
CCCACTAATGGATTGTCAACGGATACTTGAAAACCAGAGGCTAGCGTTTCCAAAGTAAGAGACCTCAATCCTTCGGCATCTACGCGGTACGGGTTGCTCACGTCTGAAGAAAATGCACCACCTAAAAAGAGATAAAGACTAGCAATCGCCAGTCCCTCGGAACGTCCAATCGACAACACATCGCCGTGAATATCCTTATCCCTAAACACCCAATCGGCACCAGCTCCGGCATCTAGTAAAACCGAGATGACCACCAAATCGAGTTTCGCTCGAACGCGGTCCTCCTTCGAGAGATGTGCGAGTTTGTCATCTAGAATCGACAAGCGGCTCCGATTTCCCGCTAAGAAATGGCCCCAACGCGAATGATAGGGGATATCCAGTTCTGGGTAAGCTACCAAAGTGACGTCTTTTACATACTCCGCAATCGTATCTAATCTATCAAGCCGGACCTCAAAATGAGTCCCTCCACTTGATGCCAACTCAAAAAGTTTTTTTGCCCGATCTCGAATTGCTTTCGGCGAGAGAAAATAATCAATATCTTCAGTAGTATGTTCAGGGCTAAAATCAATCATTGAAAGCCCGACCTTTAATTTCCTCAAGTCCCGCGTCGTCCTTGACCTCGCCTTCTGTAAAATAACCCGCCGCTTTTTTCGCCTCCATCTCAACGAGAGCATCGGCCGGAATACGCTCGTCAGGAATAGCAACTCGTTGAACCACTTCGATTCCACTATTTACTATCGCATCGTATTTCATATCGCTCATCGAAATTAGATTGTCGATCCGCTGCACACCGAGCCAATTCAAAATGTCGGGCATAAACTCTTGAAAACGCATGTCTTCGACCCCTGCCACACATTCCGTTCGAGCAAAGTAATTCGCAGCAGAATCGCCTCCCTCTTGGCGCTTACGGGCATTATAGACCAAGAATTTAGTGACTTCTCCCAAAGCACGTCCCTCTTTTCTAAAGTACACAATAAGCCCAACACCACCACCTTGCGCGGTCTTAACAGCCTCCTCGACGCCGTGAACCAAGTAAGGCCGACAAGTACAGATATCTGAACCAAAAACATCTGACCCGTTGCACTCATCGTGAACGCGACAAGTAACGGCTTTGGACGGGTCACTCAAATCATCAGGGTCTCCAAAAATATAGGCAGTGATGCTACCAATAGGCGGGAGCATCACCTTCAAATCAGGTCGGGTAACCAACTCAGGAAACATCCCACCGGTTTGCTTGAAAAGCATTTTCCGCAATACACCCTCTTCAACCCCAATTCGTTCCGCTATGCCGGGAAGATACCAAACCGGCTCAACAGCCGCTTTGGTAATTGCAACGTCTCCTTTTTCAGACACAACTTTTCCATCTCTCTTGATCAGCCCATCACGAACAAAGTGAGATATCTCCGGCATATCAATATGCCCTTTGGTCACAGCAATACTTGGACGAATATCATAGCCCTTCTCTAAGTGCTCTCCAAAGACTTCATCTACCTTGGCCCCCCACGGATCCAAGGTAACAATCCTATTTGGCAAAAACCAACTAGGATTCGGCTTAATGGCTGTTACGGGCGCAGTGTCTGTCAGGTCCGGTCTATGACGCTCAGACATTTGACCGGCCGCGAATGCCAAAGCTCGATATACAGCATAACTGCCACTGTGAGTTCCAATAGCATTGCGGTGCTTTAAATTAGTCATAGAGGCTATAATTGGACCTCGCTCATGTGGATCGGTTGCGCCCCAATTGACTGACGGAGAGTCACCAAAAATGTGTCCTGGGTGGGACGTAAGCACAACGTGATTCGAGCTGTAAATCGTTGACATTGTTTTCTCCTAACTCATCCAATTTTTTTGATTTTGGGTCACCCATTTGGACGTCACCTTTTTTCGGTTCGACCAAAAATCCAGGCAGCCATGTCCCGTAATGTCACCATGACCAAACTTAGAAGCCTCAATTCCGCCAAATGAGAATGGTTCGCGAGGCACTGGGACACCAATATTAACTCCAATCATCCCGGCACTCGCTTCTTGCGATACGCGTTCAGCCACGGCTCCACTCGAAGTGAAGACCGAAGCAGCATTCCCGTAAATACTCTTTCGTTCAATGGCCATCGCCTCGCTCAACGTCTTGCAGCGTATTATAGTCAACACGGGGCCGAAAAGCTCTTCAGTCGCTGCATGAAAATCAGGCTTGGCATGGTCGATAATACATGGAGACAACCAATATCCATCCTCGCAACCACCTGGCGGGTTTGGGTTTCTACCATCAACAACAAGACTAGCCCCATCCGCTTCGGCTCGCGTGATGGCAGTCTCCAAACGGTCCAACGACTCTTTGGAGATAATCGCTCCCATACCGGCGCCCAATTCAACCTTAGTCGCCCTGGCTTGAATATCCCGAAGAATATCATCCGTG
>CAXGXL010000733.1:0-2420 GCA_964013555.1 uncultured bacterium | reverse complement strand
GGTGGCGGCCTTGGGAGTCAAATAGTGACACGGTCCCTGCGCTTGCCGCTGCGATTGTGTTCTGTCCTTGGGTAATTGCATCAATGGCGCTCTTGGCGTGGATGGTTACTTTCTTTTGTGGGCTAAAGAAAAGGGTTGCTATTTTTTTGTCAACGATTGCACAGGATTCGGAGAGAGCTATTAATTGGCTTTCGGCAGGTCGGTTACTTGTGGCGAGCACGTCGTAGGTGTGTGCTGACCAAAATTCTGCCGACCCCTTTGTCGTGGTGATGCACAATAATTTCCCATCGGTGGTTTGCCGGACGGTCGATGCGCGAGTATCGAGTCTTTGTTTAGCCACGGCAGAAAGAGTTTTGCCGGCAGTTAAAGACTCCCAGCCGCGATGGGTGCGAAGAGTAGGTGGAGTATGCAAGAAGGCCGTGGTCTTCCAGGCCGGCTCCGAGGTTGCGAAGTTCCACAGCCTTACCGTCCCGTCATCGCTTCCGGTAGCCACTAGCTGGTTCCGGCCGGCGAATTCAATGGAGTTGATTTCACTTCGGTGCCCTTTTAATTGGGTCTTCTCCTTCGTGTCGACGTTTAAGATGGTGGCGGTTCCCGTAGAGCTCGCAATAGCAAGCAGGTTTTTCGTGGGGTGCTTATCAATCCAGTTGATTCTGCCATCGTCTTGGTAGAGTTCGGTAGTTCTCTTGGTTTTTGCATCCCAACGCAGTATTTTGCCATCCAAACTTCCCGTAAGCATCTCTTGTCCATTTGGGTCCACCCAAAAGTTGATGACGGGTTGGGTGTGCCCTTTGATTGTTTCCACTTCTCGGAGGTCACGCGGATCCCAAATCACAACGTCTCCATTGGAGGTGCCTCCTGCAAATTTTCGGTCGTCGTCGAAATAGTGGAGCGCAAAAACAACTGCGTTGGTTTTTGTACTTCGAATGGACTCGCCGGTAGCAGTTCTCCAGAGCCGGAGTTTTCCGCTCTCTGAGGCGGCTAGGGTTTCTCCGTCCTGAGTAAAGCGCAGACCTTCTACGTGGTGGGTGGAGCCATCCCCCATTTTTCTCAGGAGAGAGTAATTATTTAAGTCCCAAAGGTGGATTCCCTTTCCCGCTCCCCCGGAGGCAAGCAGATCTCCAGAGGGGGCGAAAGCAACCATCTGATGTTGGGAGACATTTCCCAATTGGGAGATGACGTTTCCGGTGCCAACATCCCAGAGTCTTAGGCTTTTGATTTTATCAAGGCTACCGGACGCGATGGTTTTCTTATCCGGGTCGAATTGGATTGTATAGACGGCAGAGCGATGACCTGGGAGCGAGATAGGGGTGGCTAGAAGAGACGTGTTCCAGAGATGCACTTGGCTATCGAAGCCGCCGGAAACGAGTTGTGTCCCTTCGGAATTAAAGTCAATGCTGCGAATTTCTCCGTCGTGTTGCCCGAATTCTCGAAGTTTTCTCCAGGGATTGATTTGGTAGATGGCAAGCGAGTGCTCGCCGGTTGCTAGCACGATTTGGTTTCCATTGGGGTGATATTTCAAGGCAAACCGACGAAAAAGAGGGTTTCGCCGTTTATCGATGTAGGTGCCTTTGTCGATATCCCAAATATAGAGTTCGTGGTTAGCGTCGATGGAGGCCAAAGTATTATGGGCAAGAGGGTTGAAGTCTAAGGCGCCTATGCTGCTTTGGTGTCCCCGGAGCGTACGAAGTTTCTTTCCTGACGAAGTGTCCCAAAGGTGTATCAGCCCATCCTCGCCTGCGGAAGCCAGAACTGTTTCGTTTCGAAAGCTGAGTGCATTAATCATGCCTTGGTGGGCCGCAAGGGTGTGTTTGGGAGTGCGGCTTCTTAGTTCCCAGATGTGAATCTTGCCGTCGGATGTGGCAGCCGCAAGGGTGCGGTCGTTGGGACTGAAACTGATGGCGTTTACTTGGTCTGAGCTATCAAGGGTGGCCTCCTTTTTGCGGGTGGAAAGGTCCCAGAGGTGGACGGACATGCCGATTCCTGCCGTGGCTAGCTTTTTTCCGTCCTTCGAGAATTGAAGGGCGAGAACTTGGTCTTTGTGGCCGCTCAAAATAAAGGTATCAAGGGTCTCGGGCTCAATGATGTGCACTAAGCCTTGCAGGCCAGCGGCTGCGATGTGGTTTCCGGTGGGTGAAAAGTCTACGGCATAGAGAATGTTGCCGAGGTTGGTTTTCCAATGGTGGGGGCTTTTTCGGAGTTCGTGCCACAGCCGGTTCGTGGCAATGGAAGGGGAGCGGAGTTGCTCTAATGCGGTGCGAAGCTTAGCACGCGCCTCGTATTCTTTGCCGTGGTCGAAGGCACTTTGGGCACCTTCAAGGAGAGCCTCGGCTCGTTGTTTGATTGCTTGTTCTTTTTCGTATTCTGCTTGAAGGCGGTGCGTGTCTGCCGCTTGTTTTTGTAGAGCTAAGACGAAAGCG
>CAXGXL010000732.1:0-2420 GCA_964013555.1 uncultured bacterium | reverse complement strand
GACGGACTCATTTTAGAAAGTGACCGCAAAGCAGCCCTTCTCATTTTGGGATCACTATGCTGTGTTGCCTTAGCCGCAGTGACCGCTCCCCCCTCGCCAAGAACCGATGCTGACAATTCAATAAGATACGCTGCAACATGGGAAGGTGCCTTGTCTATATAGTGCCGAATTAGAACAGTGGTTTTCTCTCCAAGCATCGTTGCATGCTCGGCCAAGGCCTTCAAAACTTCGGGAATAGGCTCGGTAATAGCATGGTCCAAAACCATCTGCTGCACTTCATCCGGCGTGACTCGCCACAAGCGCGCCAAATCCTCTTTACCAGTCTCAAAGCGCTGTAACCCCTTTAGCCAAGCGGCTGAAAATTCCCCATTCATATTCCAGGGGAATAGCTCAATATCCAAATGCTCCTTTAGGAACCTTCGAGTGTGACCCAATACTAAAATCGCATTCCCATATTCGCCGGTAGCAAGCGCCCCAAGAACCACCGAAAACAAACAGTCTCTTGCATTTTCAAGCTGCTCTTGGTCGTCGATTCCCTTAAGGGCTCCCAGTATGGCCCGGGCGTATGAAAGGCCAGTCTCTACAGGGGGATGCCCCAAAGTCGAGCGCAACTCCTCAAAAGCCTCCGAACGAACCTCTCGCGAAACAGCCAGTGATTCAATGTTTCTCAGGGCGTCTACTTCAATCTCAACCTCCTCAAGCGAAGTCTGGTTTGGAACCCATCTAGGAATAGTTCGCTTGACATCAGCCACCTCTCTAAGTGCATCAATCAAGAGTTTATCCATTTCCTCAGACACGAGAGAATTAGGATCCCCGGATTCATGAAGGTCAACCCGAATCACCTGAACAAACTCTAAGTCTTGGTCCCACAGGAAAGTGCTCACACTATCTTCAACCCTAGAAATTTCTCCTAAACCAATCGCTTGAGCAAGGGCTTCCAATTCGCCCACAGACACTCCCTCCAGAATCCGAATCCCCGCAACGCCATCCGCAACAAAAGCGTAAAACGGGCTCTTCTGTGGTTGATCAACCTCGATAATCGGTTCACCCAAAACATGAACCCCGGTAACCCCAATGACTATTTCAAGCACGCCCAATTCACGAAGATAGCCTAGCGCTGCTCGACCTAATTTCTCCCTTGAGGCTTGAGTGGTCGAGTGAGCCTCACCAAAAAGATGCCTATTCTTCGATAGAGCCAAAAGCCCATTAACAAAGTCCCGTGCTTTTTCAACCAACACCAACTTGGTATCAGGTTCGTCAAACGGCAGCCCGTCTTCCATTAATTCAGTCATCATACGACTTACAAGCAGCGGTGCCACGGGCGATAGAGTCTTGCCTCTTAAACTGCCGTTGAAAGAGTGCAACCAAATACAGAACTCTCAGGGAAGTAAAATACACTTGGGCCATCGCGGGCTTGGCTGAGAGCAATCGGCAAGCACTCATTTCCAGAAAGTAGACGCTCGAAAGGCTTTGCAAAACACGCTCAAACAATACCAAGAGTGTCAATTCTTCAGAATCTCTGACACACGCGCTGCTCCCTCTCATGCATCCGGCCAAAGATTCTCGCGCGAGTCCAGGCCAGTTGCTAGAAAACATCCTGCAATTATCTGAATTTGCCCGGTTTTCTCTCATATCGGTAGGTTATCTGGTTCGATTGAGCGGCGCAACTTCTCGGACCTAGACAAGATTACATAAAGCTTAGGCCCAAGAGGCCAATAAATCTAAGTCCTTACCAGGCAATACCCTTGACCGATTGGAACGTAAGCCAGTAGGGTTCCCCTCGATTCGTAGTTCTTCGTTCGTCATCTCACCGAAGGAATCAACATGCAACGTTTTATTTTCTTCCTTGCGGGAGTCTTGTGTATTCCGACACCGGTCTCTAGCGAAACCATTGAATTGAGCGGAATAGTAAGAGACTTCCAGGATACTCACCCGGATTTTGAACTCTCATCGAGCGCATGTGGTGTTAATCCCAATATGGTCCTCCCAACCCTCGGCGATGATGCGCGTCCAGTACTCAATCCACTAACCTTTCAAGGTTGTGCGCAGAGTGTAGATAGCTTTTCTCAATGGTACCAGGATTTCGAAGGAATTAATCAAAGTATAGTCCACACCATTCTTCTAGAAAACACCCCTGAAAACCCCAATACCTATTCCTTCACCAGTTCAGCCTTTTTCCCCATTGACGACATTCTATTGGGTAATCAAGGACGGGTTCACAATTATCATTTTACGTTCGAGCTTCACGCCAACTTTACCTATGAAGGGGGTGAAGTCTTTTCTTTCTCTGGAGATGACGATGTTTGGGTCTTCATCAATGGCAAGTTAGTAATTGATTTAGGCGGTATCCATCCAGCAATGTCCCAAGACGTTCATTTAGATGAGGTAGCCGAAGAAGTCGGTCTACAACCGGGAGAACT
>CAXGXL010000731.1:0-2421 GCA_964013555.1 uncultured bacterium | reverse complement strand
CTGGCTCTTTTCGCTACGATGTATGTTGTATTGGTCACTAGTATTTCTAGAATTGCTTTTTTGTAATTAGGCTTTCATCCGAGGGGGCTCTAGATGTTGAAGTAGGTACCGATGCTCGGAGGTGGGTTAAGCTCAGGTTAGGTTTTGAGGCGGTGTTGCTTGCGGTAAATTAGTATCAATATTAACCACGCTAAAGGCTGATTCGAGATTGTTTGGACCGAGCAAGATGGGGAGGAGTGGGAGGGCTTTGGTGAGGTGGGAGCTTTCTCTGGTGTTGGCGTTGCTTGCAATTGAGTTTCGGGTGTTTGAATTGCTTGATTGACTGGGGGGGGCATGGGTTGAGTGTCGTCATGAATGACCGATATCCAGCCAGAAGAATAGAGGCTACGTGAAAGAGAATCCGGATTGGAAATTGTGGCCTTAATTAAATAAGCGCCGGGAACTACTTGGCTCGAATCCCATTCGGCCGAGATTCGCCAATAGTCATTTCCCAGTTCTGGAATCGCTTCTATGGTTGTTTCAGAGCCTATTTGTCCTAATGATTGCCATTTCGTTCTGATAGTTGAGCAATCAGAATCAGGTGGGTCCGATTCTGTATCTTGAGTGGTTATACCGTACTCGAGAGATACGCTGGGGACTTCGGAAGATACAATTAAGAGTTCTATGGTGCCTCTCTCATCGATGACGTAACCTTCGCGCCTGGGATAGGTAATAATGCCTCCGAAGATGGATTGCTCGCTTGTACCGCGATGAATAGTCAACGCATTGGAGAAGACGACTCGATCGCAAAAAGGAGGGTCTACGACCCGGGCGTAGGTATGGTATACGCCTGGTTCAATATCAGAGAGATTCCATTCAAAACTATTGTTGTCGTCGCTAACGGGAATGCTAACAATTTCTTCTCCAGTGACCAGGCTCATCGTGGGGACTAAGTCGGGAGTTGCATTGTCGGGCGTGTAGTGAAAGTAGATTATTCCTGTTGGGTCTTGGTCGCCGTCCACCCAGCGCAATTGAATCGAGACTCCATCGGTTTCTTGAATGCCTTCGGGGGAGGCAAATTTCGGAATAATTGGGATGCCATTTATATGTGCTGATGCGGGGAGTACCCAAAAGGATACTATCGCTAGGCAGGCGAGGTAGAATTTCATTGTGCTTGCTCGATAGGAGGGGCTCTCATTAAATCATCTGATAGGGGAGGGCTCGTTAAGCTGTGTAGAAAGGCAATCAATTGCGACTCTTCTTCTGCCGAGAGCTCCAAAGGGACGAGGGATTCTTCGGTGTGCCCAAGAGCCGGAACGGTGTTCATTAAATTATAATGTTGGATGACCTGCTCAAGAGTTTGAAATCGTCCGTCATGCATATAGGGTGCAGTGTGGGCTATGTTTCGCAAGCTAGGTGTCTTGAACTCGGCTTGGTTGTTGGGAGAGAGGGTTACGAAGCGAATTCGGTTGTTGATTTCAGACTCGGTGGAATCACTGTATCGTCCCAATCCGTTGAAGGGATCGCTAAGTACAGAATCTACGCCATTGTGTCTACCTGGATCGATGGCGAGGGTTGGGTGGGGCCCAAGCCCGATATTGTGGAATTCACCATCGGAAAAATTCGGCCCGGTATGGCATAGGAAGCACTTGGCTTTTCCCATGAACAAGGCGAGACCGTATTGCTCCTCTCTTGAGAGAGCAGCTTGAAGGTGGGGATTATTTTCTCTCAAGCCTCTTACGAATTGGTCGAAATCGGAGTCTTGGGCGATTATTTTGATTTCAAATGCTTCGATAGCTTTGCCGATATTGGTGAAGACCACATTGATGGCGTGCTGGTCTGCGGGGGACATTTTGTTCCAGTTAAGGTTCAGTGGGTTGCCAGGATCGGAGGGCATGGGGCGTCCTCTATCTGGAAACCGGTCTAGCTGGTTCATTGGCGGCATTGTGCCGAATACGGCTTCGTACAATTCTTTAAGATGAGGCGCATTGAAAACGGCATGAGCAGTAAAGAGTCGTGAGCTGTCCATTTCCGTGGTTGATTCAATGGGTTTGAGTGCCTGCGCCCAAAGGGTGTCGGCACGGCCGTCCCACAACTGCCAACGATTGTAAGCTACATTCCAAAGCGAGGTTGTGTTGCGAGAGGATAGTCCTACGCCTTGGGCTAAGGGCCGGTTGTCGCTCCAATCATAGTTTGGTTGATGACAGTCACTACAAGAGAGAGAGTGGGGGGAGAGCAATGGCGAGAAAAAAAGAGCGTGTCCCAATTCACTAGCTATAGGATTTCTCTGAACTTTGTTTGTCGGGTTCTCGGGGATGGGATCGAGAGGGGAGTGAGCAAGAATTCTATGAAGTTGCTCGGAATTGAAGTCGATTTTAGCCTCGGGGAGAGTACAAGTCGTTAGTGCGAAAAGAATCGTCCATAGTGGTAGAAGTGAGCCTC
>CAXGXL010000730.1:0-2425 GCA_964013555.1 uncultured bacterium | reverse complement strand
AAGCTCTCAAAGCACTCGCCATCAAAAGCGGTTTTCCCTACCAAGATCTTACCAATATCGTTATTCCCAAACCCGTTCTAGAATTGATCCCATTTGAGATTTCTCGTCGACAGCTTATTTTACCCTTGCGAATTGAAGAGGGGCATTTACTTCTTGCCATGGCCAATCCTCACGAGCGCCAAACCATCGAAGAGATTGGTTTTGCTACAGGACTACCGATAAAGCCCCATATTGCGCTGCACGCCCAACTAGCCACCGCTATTATCGAAGCCCACTGTTCAAGCGAGAACTACTATTTTGGCCCGGGAGTCTCTGAGAAAAATCGCCGCGTAACTATCGAGCAAAGCCCTCTGACTAACGAAAGAGAAAGTCCCCCTACCAACCAGGCTGTTGTACCCGACTCAGCCGCTATGAGTTCAACTTCACAACCGGTTAGTCGCGATGAGAGTAGCTCTACAAACCCCACTAAAACGAAACGTAATACGGTGCTGGTAGTGGAAGACGAGCCACGAATTCAACAATTGATTGGTGCTGTACTGGAATCCATGCAGTGCGATGTTCTTCTAGCAAGTGGAGGCCTAGAGGCCCTCCAGCTCTTGCAAAATCAAGAACCAGACTTAATAGTTTTGGATGCCATGCTCCCAGAAGTTCACGGATTTGACATTTGCCAAAAGGTAAAACAAAGCAAGCGCTTTAAAAACACCCCCATTCTTATGATTTCGGCGGTTTACCGAGGCTGGCGTATTGCAGAGGACATGAAGGCCAACTACAAAATCGATGATTTCCTAGAAAAACCTTTCCATGTCAAAGAGCTTCGAGCCAAGGTGCAGCGTTTGCTAAACGATAAAAACCTAGAACCGCCCCGCAAAGGTCCTGCAGATACAAGTGCTGCTGCACACTTTATCCAAGAGGCTATTCACGCTCTTCGAGACCAAGACTACGAACGCGCCTTGGAGAAACTGCGACAAGCCGAAGAGCTCGCGCCCACATCCGCTAAAGTCCAATTTGCCATCGGGCAAGTCCTAGATAGGGGAGAAAAGAGTTTTCAAGGGATGTATCATTATGAAAGAGCTATCGAGTTAGATCCTTCGATGTACGAAGCCGCCCAAAGCCTGGCAGTTTTATACCAAACCAAAGGATTTAAACGAAAGGCAATCGAAATGTGGGAGCGAGCTCTTCTCTGTGCGCCTAGTTCCGATATTCGTGAAGACATAAAACAACACCTGGTAGATATACTGTGAAATTTTCATGTCCCAAGTGCGCAACTAGATATTCAATCGCTAAAGAGAAAGTTCCTGCTGCCAAGAACCTCCGCTTTTCGTGTAAAAAATGCGGCAATGTTATTCGGCTGCGAAGGAAATCGGAGACGCCTCAATCAGAAAATAAAGTAAAAGAGCCCCTAAGCCAATCTGAAGCGATTTTAGAAAAACAAGGTGCCAAAAAGAAGCCACCACCACCACCCAGACAATCCATCGCTCGATGGCACGTCTTAATTGCTGGAGAGCAAGAAGGTCCCGTCAGCGAAGACGATGTACAAAGACTTCTGAAAGAGCGCCAACTTGATCGACAAAGCCATGCCTGGCGAGACGGAATGCAAGATTGGGAAAGGCTGGGAGCTATTGATGAATTTAGAGAGCTCTCCAATAGCTTGGGAGACGCCTCCTGGCGACTTAGGGCCTCAACCAGAGAGCCAAACCCCGACCAGAGCGACTCCCAAGAGCCACCTCAATCCCCTGAGCCCACCCAAGTCATTCAAAGAGATGCTCTCAAGGCAGCCCTGGCGAAAACGAAACGCACCACCACTGAATTAAACGAGAGTATTCGAAAAACCGAAACACCCTCTTTTGTTCACGTTCCTGAAAAATCAAAACCACAAATCGACTATGGCTCTCAGGGAGAACTTTCTCAGAGTCAGAATTCAGACTCTAGCGCCAGGTCCTCGACCTCATCTAGGCCAACCAACAATGCTTCAGCATCTGGCTCCACGGGCCGGACACCTATTGAGAGTGCCCCCTCTTCCAGCAATCGAGCGCGAAGCCAAGACCTTGTTCAGCAAGAGAAGCCCGCCACTGAATACATACCGCAGGACCCAGTAGAGCTCTTGACAAAAAACAACGCTACCTCACCTGAGGCAACTCAGGTTTTTGTCACGAAGCAAGTCCAATCCACTCCCAAGCAAGCCAAACAACTAGCATTAACCATAGGAATTAGTTTTGTCGTCATTGCAAGCTCCCTCTTTTACCTCCATTCAAATGAAATTTGGCACTTACCGGGCCTCGAGCCCCCATACAGCGAGGTACTAAAGAACGCTCCCGCTAGAGAGCCAATCGCTCTCATCGAGGAGCCACGTCCAACAAAACGAGACTATTCTGCTGGAAAAAGACACCTTTCTCCCCGAAAACCTCAAGAGCCCAAATCCCCCCTT
>CAXGXL010000729.1:0-2428 GCA_964013555.1 uncultured bacterium | reverse complement strand
ATGGCAAATGCTGGTGCCAGAGTATTGAATGCTCAAGCAGTAGAGTTTGCGAAACGGGCCGGCATTAGAATTGTTGCCAAGAAGACAGGCGAGACAGCGGGTGCTAAGACAGAGGTTTCTCAAAGCGTAACCGCTAGTCCTGGAGTGGTAGGGGTTGTAGGGGCTGCGGGCGTTAGTCGGTTGCGAGGTACGCTGGCGGCTCTTCCGAATCAAGAGATAGCCAAGCTTGGTGGACGGCCTTTTGTTTGGAATACAAGCCAAGAGGTCGACGAAATTTGGGTTTTGCGAACCGAGATCCCTAATAGATCGGTAGAACCCATGCTGGCTATCGCTTCCCACTTCGGACTTGAACATTTCGACGAAGATGTGGTTACTGTGGTGGGCTCTGAGCTGATTACCAGCACCCTAGCAAGGGTAAGAGAACTCCTTTCGGACAACGATATTGCGGTGACGGCCTGCAGTGCAACTGGCACTAGCCTTTCATTTGCCGTAAGTCGGGGAGAGGGCGAGCGAGTTGTTATCTTAGTTCGGAATGCACTCTTGGATTAGCTTCAGCGCTCGCGTAAGCTCAGCCCCATTTGAGCTCGAATCTCATCAATGAGCTTGTTAAGTTTTCGTTTTGAGCGGTACCATGGGAACACAAATCGTATTCCAACGCCTGTGCGATCATCTTGACGTTGCCAGATAACCTCTGCATCCACATAAATACCACGTGGATTGGCCGGTGGTTTTAACTTAATTCTGAGGGCACTCCCTACCGGGGGAGGGTTATCGGTAAGAATAAAGGCGCCGCCGGTGCCGACATTGTCGGTTATATCTGTGAGAAAAACCGTGTCGGTAGCGTATTCGACTTCGATAAGAGCGGGGAGTCGCGGGAATTTACGCTGGGGGGTGAAGATTTTACGGCCACTCGAAAAGTCCAAGAGAATGTCTCTAGTATTGCGCTCGGCATGAGCAAATTCGACTCCGGTTCCTCTTGGCAGATTAGGTTGGTGATTTAGCCGTCTCCACCGAGTGACTCCACGAATATTGAAGCGCCTATTTTCTTCCAAAAATAGAATTTGTAGGTTTACCTCTCGCCCTAATTCCATTTGCGTCTCGTTTGGAATGAGCATTCCACCCAGTTTTCCTTCGTGGAAATAGTAGTCCAAAAAGCTCTTGGCATTGCTTAGGGATACTTTGATGTTGGGAAGAACAACTAGAGATTCATTCATATGACGAAAACCTCACCCGTTTGGGAGAAAATACCGTTCAATGCTGCTCATATAGAAAGATTTAGCAATTTGAAATAACTCTCAATAGGCCGGCACCGTATTTTCTGGCCTTCGCCGGACCTATTCCATGGGCGAGACATAGTTCGTCTATATTTCTTGGCTTAAGTGTGGCCAGATCTCGCAGCGTCCGGTCGCTTGCGACAACATAGGGGGGAACGCCTTCTTTTCGAGCTTCTTGTAGACGAAATTCTCGGAGTTCTTCAAATAAGGCTTGGATATTCCTACAGAATTCCGAATCTAGAGTGATAGTCGAATCGGTGTGGGGAGAGTTTTTGTTCTGGTTTTGGCGTTTGGGGGGTAAAATGAGCTGAATTGGCCGCTCGCCCTTCATTGCGGAGATTCCCGCTTCGGTAAGAATAGCGACAGGACGATCGCCGCCCACAAAACTTACCCACCCAGCGGTTACACATCGACGCAGGAGACTGGTGATCCATTGCTCCGAGTATTCGTGGAGGACTCCAAAAGTCGAGATGTTGTCGAGGCCGGCTCGAATCAGACGCTCGTCGTCTTTGCCGCGTAATAGGGGAACTGCTGCTTTGAGACCGAACCGGCCATGGATTCGTGCTATTCCACTCAAGGCCTTTCGAACTATGAGCTGAATTTCTTCTGAGGAATGTTCATCGGCTTGAGTAAGATTGAGGCAAATATCACAGATTCCACAGCCATCGAGGCTTTCGGCTTCGTCTCCAAAGTACCGTAGAATCGAATCGTGACGACAGGTACCACCCTCGGTCCACCTCATGAGTTCTAAGAATAAATTCCATTTGTGTTCTACTACTTCCACTGGAGGGACCATACCATCGAGAGGGGATTCAATTAGATGGCGTCGCCGAGGCAGGTCGTTTGCGGAGGTAAATAATAAACCAAAGGAGCGCTCATTATCTCTGCCGGCTCTGCCAACTTCTTGGTAGTACGCTTCAATGGATCCGGGAGCACCAAGGTGTATGACCGCCCGTACGTCGCTCCGGTCAATCCCCATTCCAAAGGCGTTTGTAGCAATCACGATCTCTAGGTTGCCATTTTGAAATTGGTGTTGAACCAACTCGCGTTGTTTGGGATTCAGGCCTGCGTGATATACTCCTGTAGCCCACCCTGCGTTTTGCAGTCGGGCGCATTCTTCTTGAGTAGATTTTCTCGTCGGTCCATAAATGATA
>CAXGXL010000728.1:0-2433 GCA_964013555.1 uncultured bacterium | reverse complement strand
CCCAAATCCCTCAGCACGTAAAACACGCATTTCTCGCAGCCGAGGACTCCAACTTCTATCAGCACCAAGGGCTAGACTATATTGGAATTTTTCGAGCATTCTTCAAAAACCTACGCCCCGGAGCCCATCTTCAAGGCGCCAGTACCATCACTCAGCAAACCGTCAAAACGCTCATTGTGGGCCCGGAAAGATCCTACAGCAGGAAAATCCGCGAAGCCCTCCTCTCGCGCCGGCTAGAACAACTCTTGTCCAAAGATGAGATTCTTCATCTTTATTTGAACCAAATCTATTTCGGACTCGGAAATCACGGTATCGCCGTCTACGGGGTAGAAGAAGCTTCACAGAATTTTTTCGGAAAATCAGTAACCCAACTCAATATAGGGCAGGCAGCGCTTCTCTCTGCCGTTCCGAAAAACCCAAGCAAATATACAATTCTTGCCAACCCCAAAGCTGCCAAAGTCAGGCAACAATACGTCTTGAAACAGATGGTTAAAAACCGTTGGATAAGTAAAGAAGATGCAGATGAAGCGGCTCGAACCCCGGTAGGCAAACCCCAAGAGCCTCCCCCTTTCTTGAATAAAGCTCCCCATTACGTAGAACTTGTTCGTCGGGATCTCATCAGCAGTTTTGGGGAAAATAGAATTTACGGCGAAGGTCTTACGGTTTATGTGGGACTCAATGCACAAATGCAATCAGCAGCACACAAGTCCCTCAGGGAGCATTTGGAGAAAACCACCAAACGCCAAGGCTTTCCCGGTCCCTCAGTTCGGGTTGAGGTCGACCGCCTTAAAACAGTCTCATCAATTTGTCATAAAGAACTGAAACGTAAACTGACAAAACGACGTGCGCACCCTCATCAAGAATACGCCCGGGAAATTGTCGCGTGGGATTTGGGACACCTATCCCAAAAACAAGTTGCCAAAAAGAACTTTAGGCGGTGCAGACCCCGACTGAAAACACTCTCAGCAGGAACCCGCCTCGTGGGCATTGTCAAACAAGTCAATTCGGGGACCAACGAAATATTAGTGGATTTGGGGACAACCACAGGCTCCATGTCACTCGCCTCTCTCCAATGGGCTCGCTCTTTTGCTCCCACCAATCCAACTCCAGCGCCCCATTCCGTTAGCCAAATTCTTCGGGTGGGCGACCTTGTCCCTATCCGAATCAACTCACTGCCCCTCGACCTAAAGTACGACAAACTCCCCAACCTCCCCGTAGAATTAATTGCCGAACCTAAACTACAAGGGGCAATGGTCGTTATCGATCCACACACTCGTTTAGTTCGAGCTCTAGTCGGAGGATATGACCTAAAACAAACCGGCTTTTTAAGAGCAACCCAAGCCATGCGACAACCCGGTTCGGCATTCAAACCGATTGTCTACGCGACTGGGATTTCAAACAAAACAATAACAGCCGCTTCCCTTTGCGCGGACTCCCCTGTGGTCATACGCGACCAATGGACAGGCAAGGCTTGGAAGCCAGAAAACTACGAAGACGGTCGCTACGACGGAAATATTACGTACCGAACCGCTCTCTCTAAATCAAAAAATACCTGCTCGGTGAAACTAGCGGAGGCTCTGACCCCGGAAACGATTATTGCAACGGCCCAAGCCATGGGAATCCACTCCAAGCAACCCAATAACCTTACCATTGCCCTCGGCACCGGTGAAGTTAGCCCGTTTGAACTAGCCAATGCTTATGCCACCATTGCTTCGGGCGGTTATTTTGCTGAGCCAATCACCATTCGAAAAATTGTGGACAACGATGGCAAAACGATACGAGAGGCCACCCTTGAGCCCAAAGAGGCACTGACCCCAGCTGCCGCTTTCATAACCACTCATATGATGACCTCGGTAGTTCAGGATGGTACGGCAATAAGAGCCAAACAACTAAATAGGTCTTTAGCGGGAAAAACGGGAACAACAAACCAATCCAAAAACGCCTGGTTCGCGGGGTTTTCACCGGAGTTAGTCGCAATCGTCTGGGTCGGCTTTGACAATAATACTTCGATGGGACGGCTCACTGGCAGCAGTGCTGCTTTACCTATCTGGGTTGAATTTATGAAACACGCCCTTAAATCAACTCCACCCACCCAGTTTTCACCGCCGCCAGGGGTTGTTTTTCGAAATATCAATCGAAATACTGGAGAGCCTACCGAGGCAGAGGGCTCATTTGAAGAGGTCTTTCTAGAAGGCACGGAACCTGAAATCGTTAAACAAGAACTTCCAAGCCTATTCCTCGAAGATGAAGAGCCGCTATAACGCTCAAACGTACTTTCGGCTATTTTTGATTGCGTTCAGCTGCAGTTCGGCGCATGTACTGCGGTGATAAAGTGGTAATACAATCGCTCTTTTTATCCCTTAAACGCTTTCCCATTGCCCTTATCGCAAGCGCCATTTTCGGAGAGCAAAAGTCGCTGCCCATTACTTCAAT
>CAXGXL010000727.1:0-2436 GCA_964013555.1 uncultured bacterium | reverse complement strand
TCCCAAGTGATGTCGACCCCAATGACCTTTATCGAATTCAGTCGGCTTCGCGGTCTTGCTCCAGACGGCCGTTGTAAGAGTTTCTCCTCTGATGCCAATGGTGCCGGCTGGTCTGAAGGCGCCGGAATGATGGTGTTGGAACGCCTAAGTGATGCTCAGGCGGCGGGCCATAAGGTGTTGGCAGTTATTCGAGAGTCGGGAATCAATCACGATGGTCGGAGTCAGGGGTTGACCGCTCCTAACGGGCCTGCGCAGCAGGCTTTGATTAGAGAAGTGCTGGAAAATGCCGGATTAGGCGGCGAAGAGATCGACCACGTGGAAACCCACGGAACGGGAACTCCCTTAGGAGATCCCATAGAGGCGGGAGCGCTGGCTGCCATTTTTGGCCCTAGTCGAAGTGAGAACAAGCCACTTTATATTGGTTCGTCTAAATCGAATCTAGGACACACCCAAGCGGCGGCTGGGGTAACTGGGGTAATGAAGGTCGTGCTCTCCCTCCTTAATGAGGCCATGCCCAAAACGCTTCACGCCGAGAGTCCAAGTCCTCATATTGAATGGGAGGGCAGTGGCCTGAAACTTTTGCAAGAGTCTCGAGATTGGAAAGCTCAAGCGGACCATATTCGGCGGGCTGGGGTTTCGTCATTCGGTATTGGTGGCACCAACGTTCATCTCATTGTGGAAGAAGCTCCGGCGGTAGAGTCCGTAGAGCCGCCAGAAAATCAACTGACGTTGCCTCTTCTTATTTCTGGGCAAAGCAAGCAAGCTTTAAGAGAACAAGCTGAGCGATGGCGGATGTGGCTTGCGGATAATCCGGATTGTAAAGATGCTAACGTTCTCTATACAGCAACCCAGTGCCGAACGCATTTTGCCTACCGCGCCGGGATCAGCTCGGTGAATAGAGCTGGCAGCTTAGATGCCCTTAAGGCCCTGGCGGAAGGCCGAATCCACTCGGATCTGGTAGAAGAGAAATCAACCGCATCGGGAAAATTGGCTTTCTTGTTGACGGGACAAGGAAGTCAAACTCCGCAAATGGGAAAGGCACTGCGCGCTGAATACCCTCTTTTTGAACAGGCATTCCTGCAAGCAATTGAGGCTCTCGATGCCCATAGGGATACTCCTCTTTTACCGATTATAGACGGGGAAGATCCTGCGGAGCTCAATCAAACGATTCACACTCAGCCTGCCATCTTTGCTTTTGAAGTAGCCATGGTTGCGTTGTGGGATTCGTGGGGAATTCGCCCGGACTATGTTTTGGGACACTCCATTGGCGAGGTGAGTGCCGCCTACATTGCGGGAGTGTTTTCGTTGGAAGATGCAGCTGGGTTGGTTTGTGCACGAGCCAAAGGCATGCAGTCTTGTCCACCGGGTGGGGTGATGGTGTCGATTCAAGCGAGCGAAGAAGAGATTCAAGCCGCTCTGGAGCCCCACGGCGATAAAGTGTCCATCGCCGGGCTCAATAGCCCGGTGCAAACGGTCATTAGCGGTGATGCTAAGGCGGTGAAAGCCATTTCTGCCCAATTCCAATCCTCTGGACGTCGAGTCAATGAATTGGTTGTCTCCCATGCTTTCCACAGTGGGCAAATGGACTCCATGCTGGATGAATACCGTGCCTTCTTGGAAACCATCACCTTTAGGCGGCCGCGTCTCCCAATTGTAAGTAACCTTAGTGGGGAATTTGCGGAAGACGGAGAAATGACAAGCCCGGATTATTGGGTGTCTCAAGTCAGGCAAGCGGTGCGCTTTAGTGATGGTGTGCAGAGCCTAGCCAAGGCAGGGGTCAATCACTTTTTAGAATGCGGACCCCGCGGCGCACTCAGCGCCATGGGGCCCTATTGCCTGTTGGACTCAGACGCGACGTTTATTGCATCTCACCGCAAGGCTGCGGATGAAGTACGGGATTTAACCCGGGCGGCCGCGGCCATGTATTGCTCAGGCTATACCCCCGATTGGGCAACCTTATGGGATGCTCCATCGGTCGTATCGCTTCCTACCTACGCTTTTCAACGGGAGAGTTATTGGCCCGAGCCGGACGCGATGGATGCTTTGTTCGGAGGCAGATCTGCCCTTGATGATGATTTGTGGAGAGCCATTGGGGGTGGGGAGGCTGAGCAAGTAGCGGACGTTTTGGGACTTGCACAAGGGGAGCGTGAGCACCTACCGGCGATGATTGCCCATTTGGCCAAGTGGCGAGAGCAACGAGAAGGTCATGCGAGGGTTTCCAGGTTGCTCTACGCTGAAACTTGGAAACGTTCGCCCCTTGGGGGTGCTAAGGGGGAGGATTTTGCGGGGACTTGGGTCGTTATTTGCGATGGAGTCCCTTCTTGCGCGGAGCGGATTACCCAGGCGCTGCAAGAGGCCGGTGGGAACGTTGTTTGGTGGCCCGCATCCTCTGACAAAGCGGAGTTCGCAGAGAAGTTGGGGGCCTTTGAAGAGACT
>CAXGXL010000726.1:0-2438 GCA_964013555.1 uncultured bacterium | reverse complement strand
CGAAAAGGTTGCCAGATACGACTCGCGCACTGGCGTGGGATACGCCGTCATCGATTAATTCGACTGCAGGCAAACGATTCTCCCGGCTTTCGGTGGGACACTTAGGTTTTACCGGCACGAGTGTATGGATGGATGTGAAGACAGGCATTATGGGCGTTGTGCTGACAAACAGCGTTCATCCAAACAACGAGGGGAAGCCAGAAGAAATGAAAATATTTCGACCACGGGTATATGAGTTGATAGCAAAGGCTGGCGAGAGCCTCGGCCCAGAAGGCGGCGAAGCGCCCGGCGTAGGTGGCGATATCCGGGCGGGTTCTGCCGCTTTCGGCCGATAACAGGATCTCTACAATGCATTCGAGAAAACGAATTTACCTTATGGGCATTTGCGGAACCGGCGTAGGGGCGCTGGCTGGATTGCTTAAAAGTCAGGGGCACGAGGTCGTAGGTAGCGATACGAATGTGTATCCACCTATGAGCACCAAGCTACGAGAGTGGGGTATAGACGTTTTTGAGGGCTGGAACCCGCGCAACCTCTTGCCGCACCCAGACCTGGTAATTGTAGGCAATGTGGTGAGGCGAAGTAACCCTGAAGCTCAATACGTTCGTGACCAAGGGCTGCACTTTATGTCGATGCCGGAGGCCATTGCTGAGTTCGGGATTCGGGATAAGCATAGTATAGTGGTTGCGGGAACCCACGGAAAAACAACCACAACCGCGCTTATTGCTCATTTGCTCGAGTCTGCGGGCCGAGAGCCTTCGTTTTTGGTCGGCGGTGCTTTAGTGGGGTATTCGGAGTCATTCCGTGCCGACCGCGGCGAGTTTTTTGTTATTGAAGGCGATGAATACGACACTGCCTACTTTGATAAGGTTCCCAAATTTGTTCATTATCGGCCGAAGACTGCAATAATTACGAGTCTTGAATTCGATCATGCCGACATTTACGACTCCATCGAGTCGATTGAGTCGGCCTTTCGCCGACTGGTTCAATTGGTCCCTGATGATGGTCATTTGGTGGTTTGGGAGGGTGCAGAGCGAGCGGTTGCTTTGGCTAAGGACTATGCTTCATGCAGAGTTTCCTATTATGGGACAGGTGGCGGCTCGCAAAGAGACGTCGGTATGAAGCATTTTGAAACCCGAACTAAAGGTCTTGTTTTTGAAGCCGTTGTCGGTGGTGAGAGCCTGGGCGAGATGGTGACTCCTATGTGGGGGCAGCATAGTGCCCAGAATGTCCTCGCTGCAGTGGGCGCCTTATGGAAGAATGGGTTGACCGCCGAGGAATTAAGGGTGGGGTTCGAGAGCTTTAGGGGGGTGAAACGTCGGATGGAGGTCCTCGGGAAACCACAGGGCATTGTGGTTGTTGATGATTTCGGTCACCATCCGACCGCGATTCGGCTGACCGTTGAGGGAGCGCGAAAACGTTGGCCCCAAAGGCGCATCTGGGCTCTCTTTGAACCACGTTCTGCAACGTCCCGCCGCAATATCTTTCAGGCAGATTTCGTGGATGCCCTTAAGAACGCTGACTGCGTTGTGGTGGGTAGCCACGAGCGGTTGAAAGAAGTGGCTTTGGAAGAGCGGTTTTCTCCGGAAACGGTGGCACAGGCTCTTAAGGAAGCGGGTTTGGTAGCGGAAGCAATAGAAGAAGTAGATGCCATTGTCGCCTTTGTTGCAGACCAAAGTCGACCCAATGATGTGATTCTTGTTTTTTCTAACGGAGATTTCGGTGGATTGCATCAAAAACTATTGAGCGCGCTAGAGGTTAAGTAGGCTATCATGATTGAGAGAGTAGACGGTGCGACCCTTATGGTTTTGCAGGCAGGAGGGATTTTACGGGAATATTACGGCTCTGGTTATGAAGTGGAGAGCAAGGGAGGGATAGATTTAGTAACCACAGCGGACCACGCGGTTGAAGAATTTATTCTGGGCTGGATCGCGTCCCGATATCCCCAAGATGGCGTGTTGGCTGAAGAGTCTGGTGGTCGCGATGGCACCAGTGAGTTTCGTTGGGTTATTGATCCGCTTGATGGAACGGTTAATTTTGCTCATGGGTTGGGACATTTTTCGGTTCTAGTTGCGCTGCAAGAGAAAAGACAAGATGGTTTCGAAACGTTGGTTAGTTGGACCCTAGACCCCATGCGGGAAGAGCTCTTTGTGGCGCAAAAAGGCAAAGGTGCGACGCTCAATGGATCGAGAATCCGGGTGTCAGAGACGACCCTGTTGCGGCAATCTCTGCTCTGCACAGGGTTTGGGTATGACCGTTTGACTAATGAGGCGGACAATCATCGCGAGTTTTGTCGAATGAATCTATTAACAAGGGGGGTTCGGCGTTTTGGTTCAGCGGGCCTTGATTTAGCTTACGTGGCATGTGGGCGATACGACGGTTTTTGGGAACGGGGCCTTAATCCTTGGGACATCGCGGCGGGCCTTCTTTTGGTGGCCGA
>CAXGXL010000725.1:0-2439 GCA_964013555.1 uncultured bacterium | reverse complement strand
TGAACTTGATTCGCCCGTTTACATAGGTGCACCCTCATTCGCACTTGGCCCCGAACGACGACATTTTAATAGCGTATTTTGGGTAGAGCCAGACGGTACTATCGGCGGCAGACAAGACAAGAACCACCTGGTACCCTTTGGAGAGTACGTTCCATTGCGCTGGCTTTTGCCCGTCAATCGTTTTGTTCCTGGCCTCGTCGACTTTAGCGCAGGCTCCGGTATTTCCCCCCTGGGAGAACCACCTGCGGGGGTCTTGATTTGTTTTGACGGGGTTTTTCCTGAATTCGCGAGAGAAGCCGTACAAAATGGAGCCACTTGGCTCATCAACTCCACCAATGATGCCTGGTACGGCGTTTCATCTGCCCCGTACCAACACTTAGATTTTTATATTTTCCGCGCGATTGAAAACAGGAGATGGATTGCTAGAGCGGCCAACACGGGAATCTCCGCAGTCATCGATGCGAAAGGTCAGATACGTGCAAAAACAGAACTCAATTCGGAAGATACAATCGTCTCGGAGTTGATTGTTCGCAGTGATTTGTCCATTTACGGCCGGTTCGGTGATAGATGGCTAATCTTTGCGGGTCTTCTTTTTGCACTGCTTCGATGGAAGGGCCCTAAAGAATAATGTCAGCCACTAACTAGTTTTCGGCAGCTCTATCCTTCCCCAAATCCTCCGCTTCTTTCTGTGCCGTGACGTCAGTTGCTACCAAAAGAGCGTTTACCACCTCATCATTCCTGAAAAGAGGGCTTATTCGGTTGCAATGCCACCGAATGCTACCATCCTCATTTTTCGTGGCTGTCTCATATACGAACGATTGGTGGTCCTCAAAGACTGCCGCGAGGCGTATTTGAGTTTCTGCCTGTTCTACAGATGGCAGCAAATTGCACAAGGGCTGCCCAAGAACCTCCCGCTTCGGCATTAAGCTTGTACGATTGATATCAGATACCCGCCCCTCTGAATCAATCACCGCAATGGTGTCCGGAGAATGCTCCAAGAAGGACTTCCAACGCTCCACGTATAGTTCACGGGTTTCTCTCTGAACAGGCTCGTGAGCTTGGGCTATCTTCCGCAACCAAACATGAAAAAGAACCTGCGCAGCTTGCTCTAACGCGTCGAGGTGATCAAGGGTCCATCCCTTTGTATCATTCCTAGCAATACTCACCAAACCACGAGGTTCATTCTCGTAAAGAACCGGGACCGCCAGGAAATTTCGGCACTGTAGTGAATCAAGGGCCCTCTTGACTCGATAAGCCTCCTGGGGATCTTGATCTGCCTCATCTTCGTTAAGGTAAACAACCCCGCATACTTTTGCTTGGTCAAAAAACCAGTTGGGTTCGGTAATCGGCTCTCCAATAGGTTGGCTGGCCGGCATCGAAGCGCATCCACCTTGTCGGGCAATACTCAGCTCGTTCAAGCTGCGATTCATCAGGTAAAGCCGAGCGGTTTGGGCACATGTGATTTTACATAAATCCTCAAGCAATAGGTCCACTTGGCTGTCTATCTGCGCAATTGGTCGAGAAATAAAGTGCAGCGCATGGGCCTGCAAAACACTCGCAATCTGAAGAGCGAACCCCGGACTTCGGGAAGCCAAAAGCCCCTTAATATTTCTACAACTGTCGGTCACTTATACCCCCGTCCAACAAAGCTATTCCGACTCTCGAGCACCTTTTGCCGCAGAGCCCAAACCGACCCGATAACATGCAATTTCAAGACAAAAGTCAAATTATCGAGCAGAATTGAAGAGAACACTGGGTTGACTTGGCCCGCGAATTCAGCGTACGGGACAGGATGAGTACAATAAAGCCTCTTCTTCACGACCTTCGTACCCGCATCTCCGTTCTCCGGGGGTATCTTTGACATAGATGGAAAGTCCAATCGAATCGAAGAATTAGAGCACCGATCGGCCGATCCTGAAATTTGGCAAAACGCCGAAGAAGCAACCAAACTGCAGCAAAATCTCTCGCAACTAAAGCAGGTTGTCGAGACTGTGGTCGAATTAGAGCAAATTGTTGATGATTCGCTGGAGCTGCTTGAACTGGCGGACGAAGACGAAGAAATTGCATTGGAACTTGCGACCACTGCAGAGGCCGCTCAAAAGAGAATTGAAGAACTAGAATTACAGCGGATGCTTAGCGGGGAATTCGATTCCAACGATGCCATCGTGACCATCAATTCTGGAGCAGGTGGTACCGAAAGCCAAGATTGGACTCAAATGCTTCACCGAATGCTCCTAAGATGGTGTGAACGAAAGGGCTACCGCACAGAAAGTCTCGACCTGCAGTTTGGTGACGAGGCGGGTCTCAAAAGTGCAACCTTTGGAGTTCAAGGTTTGTACGCCTACGGATACCTGAGAGCCGAACAAGGTGTGCACCGGCTGGTAAGAATCAGCCCGTTCGACGCCAATAAACAGCGGCATACATCGTTCGCCTCTGTTG
>CAXGXL010000724.1:0-2443 GCA_964013555.1 uncultured bacterium | reverse complement strand
TCACCCTTGTTTGGTGCATGTTTTTTAACGTGCCCAATCTTTTTGCCGCTTCGGGGGCTTCAGGGACTATAGATGCTTCAGGCAATACGAGCGCGGTGGCGTCGTCCTTCAATGGCCTCGTGGGAAGTTTCGAGGGAACCGTGGGGGTTCAGCAAGGAGATCTCTCATACCAAATTCCTATTGAGCTGCCTAAAGGCCCCGGAGGTCTTCAACCCTCCCTTGGCTTGGCGTATCGGAGTGTCCCATTTAACGGACCTCTTGGAATTGGTTGGGCTCTGACGGGGCTTTCTTCTATTGGACGATGCCCGCAGACTCTTTCAAGTCACGGCGTAGATAGGCAAGTCGATTATACAGCTGAAGACCGGTTTTGCCTCGACGGTCAATTGCTGGTGGAGGAGCCCGGCTCTACCTATGGTGCCGACGGAACCGAATACCGTACCGAGATTGACACCTATTCCAAAATTATTTCCCTTGCCGGATCGGCTGATAGGTCCCCAAGGGCCTTTAAGGTCTACACCAAGTCCGGGCAGATTCTCACTTACGGTACGCTCGAACCTTATGGCAATCCAACAATTGGGGGGGTTGGTGACCAGAACCACGGTATACAAGGTGATTCCAACGTGATTGCAGCGTGGGCGTTGGTGCAAATTGAAGACCGTAGTGGTAACACCATCAACTTTCGGTACAAGAACCGCGGGACCCAAGTTGATGAGCTGGAAACACAGCGCTTGGCTCCAGGCCAGACACCCCGTTGGGATGCCAGACTTCATAATGCTCGACCGGACGCGGAAACCCGAACCTTCCTCGTGGATCAAATAGCTTATGGTCCTACGCGTGTTTCATTCGACTATGAAGAACGCCCAGACCGCTCTTTTGCCTACGAGTTTGCCCTCGCTCACCCCAATGGATTCGTGAATGCTCTTACCGACCGATTGGCGGCCATTAACGTCGAAACCCGTGGCAGCTCAAAAATAACGTCTTACCGTGTTAATTACGCCCTTAGCGATAGCTTCCGAAGTAAAGTAACAAGTATTGAAAACTGCGTTAAAGGCGAAAATGGCAGCGAGAAGTGCTTACCACCGATTACGTTTGGGTGGAGTGATGATGTCAATGGGCCCCGGAACGATGAAGCCTTTAGACCAAAAACATACAAAAACAGTCCCTTTTCTTCAGCGGCGGTACGTGGGCAGGTCGGCGCGCAAGTCGCTGCTCAAAATTTTTCGGACATCATGCTCGAGGAGCATCTAGTAAATATCATTCCTGGTGATTTCAACGGTGACGGGAAAGCAGATTTCATCCGACAAGAAAAAGGTTCAGCTGCGCAAGACCTTCAGAACAACTTCGACCTGCATCTCTCTAGGGGGGATGGAACCTTTGAGTTGGTCGACCATAACAATCACAAGTGGCACGACAATCTTCGTGGCCTCTTTGCACAAGGGGAGTGCGCTGAAGATAGTGCAAATGCCCACCGTCTCTGGCACCCCACAAAGTACAAAAATTGCTACGGCTCTTCGAACGCCGAGATATTCACCGCTGATTTTAATGGCGATGGGTTGACCGATGTGCTTCCTAGAATCGTCTTTGATGGCTTTTACGAGCAGTGCAAATCGTCAGGGAGTCAGAAATGCGCCGAGCGCACACCGGACGCCGATCCACAGAGTTCGAGTTATACAGGGCGCGCTCTGTATGAAAACAGAGTTACGGTGGGGGACCATTCTCAGATGGCTGAACACTATAGTAATCCAAATTGGCCGTACGGCAAGTCATACGGCAAGTGGAAGAAAACTTTCAAGGGTCTTAAATTTGACAACTTTGCCTTTGTTTCTTATGCGTCTCACCCCGCCTTGATTTCACAAATCGACCAAAAGACAGGTCAACATTCTTTTGCCGAGGTCGAAGTCAACCTGAACCAAGGAGATAGCTTGCCCCTAAAAGGACAGTTGTTTCTCGGCGATTTTAATGGCGATGGTAGAACCGACATCTTGAGCTATCACAGTGAGGCAAGCCTCATTGCTAATGGTGTTTTGAATAAGGGGGAGCAATTTAGCATTATTTTCTCGAAACGAATCGATGGTGATCCTTCCAGAGTTGCGTTTGAACCAGCCTTGACATGGACCGGCCCGTATCAGCCACATGCCCATTCTCGCTGGGACGAGTTCCGCAGTCCATCCAGTTATGCTTTTTACCGTTCGAACCCAACTAGCTTAACCTTTGGTGACTTCAATGGTGATGGTAGAACAGATTTCATTCGGCGCTCTGCCGCATCCCATACTGAAAAGGGCGTAAGGAAACTCAGCTCTCAAAAGTCATTTCAGGTTTTCTTCGCCACTGAGGAAACAAGCATAGACGGCTCATTTCAGGTTGTTACACCTGGTTGTGAAGGTACTACATGTGTCGACAACGAATTGGACCCCTATGAAGTGGCATTGAATCCCCTTCGGGC
>CAXGXL010000723.1:0-2452 GCA_964013555.1 uncultured bacterium | reverse complement strand
AAGTAAGACACCTCCAGGCTTGAGGCGTCCATTCTGCAAAGCATCTAACACAATTCCGCGTGCGGCTCTATCTTTTACCGAGCCGCCGGGGTTTAACCATTCTGCCTTTAAGAGAATCTGAATGTTGGCTGGAAGTGATTGCGTAAGTCGGTTCAATTTGATCAGGGGGGTGTTACCAATCAAATCAACGAGATTGGTGGTTACGCAAGTCATACTAATGCAATTAACACGAGCATCGGGTTGTGACAACAACTACCAAATCATTGGTCTTTGCGGGCTTTTTCGCGGTTTGAGTGGCACGATTTTCGGGGGGAACCAGAGCGTGATGGGCGTGCGGGTACAATATTCGGAGGAAATTTCTTGGAGCATGTGATGTAGGATCGCCTTTATTGGGGCAATCGATTTCAAGGATACCTGAGTGCGGATTTGATACCGGCTTCTTCTCGTTGTAGGAATACTATTATGGTCAAGCACTTTCTGACGGATCTAGACTTAACTCGTACCGAACAAGCTGAGCTTATTGACTTGGCGATTGCTATGAAAAAGAACCCTGGCAATTACCGCTCTATTCTCGAAGGCAAAACTCTTGGATTGATGTTCGCTAAGAGCTCTACACGAACTCGGATTTCGTTCGAAGTTGGAGTTTTTCAGCTGGGTGGATATGCGTTGTTCTTGCCCAGTAGTGCTAGTCAGGTTGGGCGTGGAGAGCCGATAGAGGACACAGCCCGTGTGCTCTCGCGGTATGTTGATGGTGTCATGATTCGTACGTTCAAACATCAAGAAATTCGCCGAATGGCCGAATACAGTACGATTCCAGTCATTAACGGACTCGACGATGATTATCACCCCTGTCAGGTTCTTGCGGATTTGCAGACCATTAAGGAGCACAAAACAACGATTGCAGGTCAGCAACTTGTCTACGTTGGGGATGGCAATAATATGGCGCATTCGTTGATGCTAGGTGGTGCCCTCGCCGGTTTGAACGTTCGAGTTATAGCTCCCAAAAATTACGAGCCCAACGAAGAGATTGTAGAGCGAGCTCGTTTAGTTGCCGAAAAATCCGGTGCTTGTATCGATGTGACAGGGGATTTAAACGGGGTGGAGGGAGCGGACATTGTTTATACAGATGTCTGGGCTTCCATGGGGCAGGAGGAGGAGGCCGAAAAAAGAAGAGAAGCATTTGTTGGTTTTGAGGTGAATGAGGCAATGATGGCAAAAGCAAAAGGAGATGCCCTATTTTTACATTGCCTGCCCGCTCATAGGGGAGAAGAAGTCAGTGCAGGTGTGCTTGATGGCCGGTGGTCCGTGGTCTTCGATCAAGTCGAAAATCGGCTCCACTCCCAAAAAGCGTTGATGAGTTATTTGATGAGATAGTACGTCCAACCGTCCGTTTTTCCCGTCGTATTTTTCGATCCGCCTCAATAATATTTTACTCGATCCTTCGAAATTGTGGCGCACTGCGCCGTACCTGGGCACCATCCACTTTAAACATTGTCTAAGTATACAATATCAAGAGTATTCTCCTTGCTGTGTTCCGGTTCGATCCGCCGTTTTTATTGGCATCTTTCCTGCTTGGTCCTTGGGCAGGGAACCGCAGAGGGTGGGTCAAAGTTGCCGTGCTCACTCCCCTGGTGACGTTTACCGCAAAGGAGAAGAGACAATGTCGGCGTTAGTTCAGCTAGATCCGGGTATCGGTCGAAAGAGAAATCTCCCAAGTGACGAGGTTTTTGGTTCATTCGATAGCCTGGTTGAGGGCTGGTACTGGGCTCTGCGCTCTAAGGAGCTCAAAACTGGCAAGATTAAGCCATTGACCATGCTGGGTAGGGAGTTAATAGCCTTTCGCGGTGAGGACGGGGTGGCTCGAGTGATGGACGCTTATTGTCCGCACATGGGGGCGCATTTGGCAGAAGGCCGAGTGGAAGGGCGAGGGGTTCGTTGTTTTTTTCACCACTGGAAATTCTCCGAAGAGGGGGATTGTGTTGACGTACCTTGTCAAAGCAATCCGGCCAGAGCAGGGGTTCAAGCTTGGCCTACCGCTGAAAAATACGGAATGATCTGGGTATGGTCAGGGCCTGAGCCGCGCTACGAGATTCCGTATATTCCAGATTTAAAGCACTTAGAAGAGGATTCAGGGTTCGGCAATGTTTTTGAAAAGGGCTGTCACCCCAATATTGTGATGGTAAATGCCATTGATGAGCAGCACTTTCACTCTGTTCATCCACTCGCATCTTCTTTGGCAGATGGAATCCATTTTGATATTCGTTCTTATAATGAGAATTGTCTTATTTTTGATAACGACAAACCCGTTCCAAATACGAATTTCATAACTCGATTTTTAGGGAGGTTCTATAAGGGGGCTCTTACGTATCGCATGGTCTATTGGAATGGCTCGACAGGGTCGGTGACCGTAGGTCCCGATGCGTTTCATTTTCATATTATTTTTGCTTTAAGG
>CAXGXL010000722.1:0-2456 GCA_964013555.1 uncultured bacterium | reverse complement strand
AATCTATTTGGACCGCATCCTCTAGCAGTGATGACTTGGGTGTTATTTGGTGTTTATATAGTAGATAAAATTGTAACGGGCACTTTTAAAAAAAAATATATACCAGAGAGCTTTTTGATTATACTGCTGTTGATGCTGCTTTCCACTTGATCGCTGGCCGTCGTAATGTGATCTTATTGATATTGACTCTTGGACTTACCTTTGGTCGGGAGCTTAACGCTTTTTTCTTGATAAGTTTTTGGGTTGTACTTACTTTTCTTTTCCACTTGCAGCGTTTTATTTGGATTACTATTTTACGCACCTTATCTAAACGTAAAGCAAAGTATGTCATTGAGTCAAGATAAGTACTACTAGGAATACTTCCGGAGCAAGCGAGACAAGCTATCGCAGCCGGCAACCCTTTTCCTAAGGCACTGGGCAAACCCGAACAATACGCCATGCTAGCCCAGCAGAGCGTGGAAAACCCATATATCAATGGAGAAACAATCCGAATCGACGGAGCGCTTCGAATATCTCCAAAGTGAAAAGGTTAGTTCTGGTTCGCGCTCAACCCTGGGTGGTTGCTGCGCAGCCAGGTGACCGTGTCCGAGAGCGTCTGCAAAGGTTCTCGGGTAGAGTATCCCAATTCCGATTCTGAAAATCTCGATTTCAACCCCCAGTGGCGAGACGCCATCTCAACCACCACGGGTTCAGGGATACCTTGAAGACTGAACCCTAACTTCTCTCGAAGAATATCAACACCCGTCGCAATTCCATGAGCAAGGCGATACGGCAGTAAGAGGGGAGGGGACTTCGCACCTGAAACCGCTGCAACCATATCAAAAAATTCCCTAATCCCGCAGGCGGTACCATCTAAATGGTAAACAGGTTTAGGATACTCTAGTTGCATCGCAGCAACCATCGCTTCCGCGGCATCGCGAATATCCACAAAATGAATCCCGCCATCAATGACAAACGGAAGCTTACCCAATAGCATTTTCAGGACATGCTTCGTGGAGCGAAAACGGTGGTCACCAGGCCCCAACATCACGGGTGGCCGTATAACGACAAGGCTGACACCTAAGTTGGAAGCCAAATCGCGCGCCTCTTTCTCTGCACGAACTTTGGAATGATAATAGGGCCATCGCCTGATTGGCTTCTCTCGGATGGGGGAGTGCTCATCCGCCCAATCCGATGCGTCTGAGAAAGAAGCAACTGTGCCAGAAGTAGACACAAACATCATCCGGCAAGCCAACGCGTTGGCCAATCGCACCATGCGTTTCGTACCCTCGCAATTCGTCTCAAAAACAGCACTCGCATTGTGGCGAGCATGGTCCACGTAAGCAGCCAGATGAAAGAGGCCATCGACACGCTCTTTCACATTCAGAGCATCATTGATAGCAACCGTCAGAGCCTCTACCTGGTCCAAGGCGCACTCAACCACTCGAATGCCCATCGCGGGCTCTGGCCAATCTAACTGTTCCCAGCCGGAGAGGTCGCGAACCACTGCAATCACCCTGGCCCGTCGAGCCACCAACCGCTGAATCACATGACGTCCCAAAAAGCCCGTAGCTCCCGTCACCACATAAGTCATCTCACGTACTTCAGACATCTGCGCCTCCTAAACCAGAAGAGAAAGACGAGTTGGAAGCTAAGAACTCACTCGCAAGCGGCCCCCACTTAAATCCAGCATTTCCCTCTGCCTCCAAGACCCCCGTTTCCGTATAATAATCCACTCCAGCGTCCCAATAAGGTCTAAACACGCCATCCGTCTTTAGAGGAATTTCCAGCTTGCCGAGTTCACCACTGAGCCCTATTTCCTTTAAGCGCTCCGCAACCAAATCGTAATTCAGTCGAACAGGGCGGATGAGTATTTCACCGAACCGCCCCAACTTTTCTTTATTCAGGGCAGGAATATCATCCAAGTCACCATAGGAAGAATTTCGGAGAAAATGTTGTACCATTTGGTCGCCTTTAAATAGAGCGCGCAACTCTGGGTAGAGATAATACATCCACTGGTTCCGTAAACTTAGCTCAGAAGCCTCAAGCATTTCCTGTTCGGCAACTAAAGGACTCTCGACTAAGCTGACTCCTTTCTCACGTAAAATAGCTGAAAGTTCTTCCAACTCGGACGGGTTCAGGTTTTGGCTACGCGCAAAAGACTCCAAATGGAATGAAGACACCGCCATCGACTTTTGCAAGGTATGCATGATGCTCGTCGCAACCTCTTCAACATCCGATTCCGAACTCATGCGAAGTTTCTCCCCGCATCGGATATGGATTCGCCCTAACTCAACTTCCCCCCCAAGCACTCTACCAAACCATCTCAGGAGAGCTGAAAGCTGCATACGCTTTTTAGGAAGGCCCTGGATCTCTTCCAGCAAAGCGTTCTCTTCGGGAACACGGTCATAGCTGATTGCCACGGGCAAGATCGCAAAATCGAACCCCGTAACCTGAAGGCACCGCAAAAGGCCTTT
>CAXGXL010000721.1:0-2457 GCA_964013555.1 uncultured bacterium | reverse complement strand
CGTTCGTGCTGGCTCGAAGGTGGGAATTAAAACTGGATTGGGCCTCAACGAGCGCGTTGTGGTTCGAGGTGCACACCTGATCAGATTGGCCGATGGGGCATCGAGTGGTCAAGCCCATGGGCATATTCACTGATGATTGAGCGACTTTTACGGTTTTCCTTAAACCATCGTTTATTGACGCTTGCGATTGCTGGAGCCTTGATTCTTGTGGGTACGTATCGCGCTCTTACCATGCCGCTCGATGTATTTCCGGATCTCACGGCTCCTAGAGTAACCATTGTGACCGAATCGACGGGACTCGCGGCTGAAGAAGTAGAGAGGTTGATAACTTATCCGTTGGAGACATCCGTAGCAGGTATCGCCGGTTTACGTCGCATTCGATCCGCTTCGGCTCCAGGAGTTTCGGTGGTCTGGGTGGAATTCGATTGGGAGACTTCTTCGATTATAGCTCGGCAGCGGGTTGCTGAGCGTTTGAGAATAGCTGCGGATACATTGCCAGCTCAAGCGCGCGCGCCGCAATTGGCTCCCGCGTCATCGGTGATGGGGGAAATTGCTTTTGTAGCAATTACAAGTGACACCGTTTCCCAAACAGAGCTCCGCCGTCTTGCGGACGTCGACGTTAGACGGCGTCTTTTGGCCGTGGCGGGTGTCTCGCAGGTTGTTGCGCTAGGTGGTGAGGTTAAACAATATCATGTTCTAGTAGATCCGAATCGAAGTGAGGCATTGGGTGTTCCCTTGGATGCTATCGTATCGGCCATTAAAGACGGTAGCCGCAATGCACCGGGAGGTTATGTTGTTTCCGGCGGGCAAGAATCTGTGGTGCGGGTGCTGGGACGTTCACAAGGCGTAGAAGATTTGGGCGCAATTGTTGTAACAATGCGAGACCATGTGCCCATTCGAATCAAGGATGTTGCAACGGTTAAGATTGGGAAAGCGGTAGCGCGGGGAGCCGCTAGTTACAATGCGACGCCTGCAGTGTTACTTAGTATCGTCAAGCAACCCTATGCCGATACTTCGTCCACCACCCAGCGATTAGATAGAGTGTTAGATCGCCTGTCTATTGATTTAGCCGCCGACGGAGTCGAAGTCCACAGAGACATTTTTCGGCAACAGGATTTTATCGATAGGGCGGTTGAAAATGTTGCCACGGTCCTTCGAGATGGGGCTTTATTGGTCTTTTGTGTTCTCTTTATTTTCCTTTGGAGTGTCCGACCCACATTAATTAGCGTATTGGCGATCCCTTTGTCTCTTTTGTCCGCAGTTATTGTTTTGGACTTTTTGGGTTTGACCATCGACACCATGACTCTCGGTGGGCTTGCTATTGCAATTGGAGAGCTGGTCGATGACGCTATTGTTGATGTTGAAAACGTTGCTCGACGACTGCGTGAGCGTTACCAGATTGAACCATCAATACGACCAAGTCGATTACAAACCGTTCTTAGTGCTTCCCTTGAAATCCGGTCGGCAATTGTGAGTGCAACGGCAATCCTTATGTTGGTTTTTCTTCCGCTTTTGATGTTGGATGGTTTGGAAGGAAGACTCTTGCGTCCGTTGGCAATAGCCTATTTGGTCGCGATTCTGGCCTCGCTGGTTGTTGCGGTGACCGTTACTCCGGTTTTGTGTTTGCTCTTATTGAAGCAAGACAATGGAGCCCTTAATCTCAAAGATCCACCGGTAATGAAGTGGTTTACCAGAGTGTATGAGCCTATATTGCAAAGTGCTCTTCACCGACCCATTTTTACGTTGGGGGCAGTAGCTACTATTGTGCTTTGCAGCCTTGCGAGCTTTATGAGTTTTGGTAGGTCGTTTCTGCCGGAGTTCAATGAAGGTAGTATTACAGTAAATATGGTTTTATCCCCGGGGACCTCGCTAGCTCAGAGTGATGCTCTAGCTGCAATGGCTGAAAGAGTCTTGCTTGAGGATTCGGGGGTCGTGTCGGTCGGTCGGCGAACGGGGCGAGCTGAAGAGGATGAGCATGTCTTGGGAGTGGAAACAACGGAAATGGAGGTGGGAATAGATCCGGAAGATGCAAGAACCCGCGAAGAGCTCTTCGCGGATCTTCGAGAGCGCCTTAGAGTGGTGCCCGCTCAATTCACTCTGGGGCAACCGATTTCGCATCGAATAGAGCATATGGTTTCTGGACAACGATCGGTGATCTCACTGAAGGTATTTGGGAAAAATTTGAATCAGCTTCGAAATGTGGCAGAGCATGCCAAAGCTCTACTCAAAGAAGTAGATGGAATCGTTGACCTAGGTGTTGAGCAAGTGGTTGATATTCCGCAATGGGTCGTGAAGGTAGATCCGGTGGCTGCAGCGGTGTATGGATTTTCGGCAGGGGAGGCGGCTAAGGCTATCGGTACTGCTTTATGGGGGACCTCTCCAATCAGTATTTTTGAGAAAGGAAGAGCTACTCCGGTAGTGGTGAAGTATCACAAAGGTGAGAATGTTGATAAAGAA
>CAXGXL010000720.1:0-2458 GCA_964013555.1 uncultured bacterium | reverse complement strand
GCCGGGTTCTACATTGAGGTTAGCCATTCGGTCGATAGGGGGGCGGTTCCAACTGGATGCTCGGGTGCAGGCAACTCCCGGCATGTTTGCTCGACTCTGAGAGATTGCACCACCTAGGGGGCGCTTGAGAATGCCATCTTTAATAATGAACTCCTTGCTGGCCCCAAGTCCGTCATCGTCAGCAGCGTAGGTTGCTAATTCTCTAGGTTGCGTCGGGTCGAAGGAAACATTCAGTAGATTTGAACCGTATTGGTAGGAGCCAAACATCTCTTTGGTTACAAAGCTTGTTCCGGCGTAGTTACGTTCGTCGCCAAGAATTCGGTCGAGTTCTAGTGGATGGCCGATGGATTCGTGAATTTGCAGCATCATTTGGTCGGGTGCTAATACAAGATCAAGATTTTCGCTGGGGCAATTGTCGGCTTCGAGCAGAGCGAGAGCTTCTTCGGCTAGTAGGGGAGCTTTGTTGGAAAATTGTATTGCTTCTAGAACCTCCAAGCCGCCTTGGTGACAATGATCTGAAAACGAACGGCGAACAGTCTGTGTACCTTGATTCGAGTAAACCGCGAGTGAGGGCATTATAAATTGATGATTTTGCTCGATCCGGGCATCTTGATTAGTGAGGTAAAGTGAGTCTGTCTGCACGAAGGTCAGCCCGGCACTCCAATCCACAATTTTGGGGTCGATGGCCATAGATTCACTTATTGCAACGAGCTCTTCAATCTTGTCTTGCAGTGAAAGTGAGTTCCACGACCGAGCAACGGGAGTGGCGTAATGCACTTGGGGGTTGGACATGGCAATTTTAGAGAAGTTGGTAATGCTATTTGTGGCCGATGCTTCAGCCCAAGATTGGGCACGCTTGGTTGCCTCAAGAAGGCCACTTCGGGTTATGTCAGATGTCCCTGCATATCCCAGTCCGCCGTTATGGATGACGGTAACCATAGCCCCAATATCCTCGTCAGAGGAGACGGGTTGAAGAATATTCTGACGCACGCGGATGGCTTCGGTGTGCTCCGTCACTAGGCGGAGGGAGAAAAAATCTACATTAGGGGTGATCTCTCTGAAGTGACTTTCAATTGGGCCGTGCATGTTTGCCTCGGTGGTTTAGGGATTAGGATGTTGCTCTCTAGACCACTAGAGAAACTCTGAATTTCAATGAACCGCTTACCCGATTTGAATGCTAAGATCTAGGCGGTTGCCCTAGAGAATATCGAAATCGTAGCCTATAGATAAGCCAAGGTGGTGCACGGAGTCAGACAAATTTGAATCGATGAACTGCACCGGTCTGGGTAGCGTTGTCTCACCTTGATAACTGGTGGAAAAGTAGTTCATGCTCCAAAGAATTCCCAGTGATAGATTTCCGCGGTGGGCGTAGAATCCAAACTTACCGTCCAGCGCATATCCGTCCATGCTCGTGCCTAGCCGCTTGAGTTTTCCGGAGCGAAAAACCGCAAAATTGTAGCCCACTAGAGCGCTGAAACTTAGGTGATCTACCATTGGAATCTTAAACCCTAAGTTTGGGATAGATTGAGTGTAGCCAAGTGCCAATGCGCTTGTGTGGTATTTCGTACCCGGAAAGGAGGCATTAGCTATGGGAAAAGCGGTATGGTGATAACCAAGGCGGGCGTGTAATTGGGCATCGAAACTAGAGGTATCGAGGCGATACCGGTAGAGAACTCCTAGCTCATATCGCCGGGCCATTGAAGATTCAATTTCTTGGTCTAATTGGGTGGTTTCGAGATTAAAGAAGTTTGCTTCCGCATAAGTACCTAGATTGCGCAGCCATTTTTCAGGATGTCCAAGAATTTCAAAAGGGTGGAGCTCTATTTGCAATAAAAGCCCCGGAGCAAAACCGCCGGTATCGTAGGTTATATTGCTCTTGGAGTTGGCTACGGTTACCTGGGCAGATCGCCAGACTCCATTTAGTCCGGCCTTTAGCTTAACAACCGAGATTATGCGGTCTGATTTGGAAGATGAATGGACTTTGAGGGACGGTTCTTTTGAGGCTTGAGGGTTATTTCCACTTTGGTCATTGGACGGACTTTTCTGGGAGGAGGGGGGGCGAAATGGACTTATCGATATTTTGGTTTTGTGTTTGGGAGCACTGGTTTTTTCTTCTTTTTCAGGAGTTTGTGAGAGTGAATCTGGATTGGTGGCATTAAGGTCCGTCCTCGTGGGCATTGGTTGGGGGATTTTTGCTCTTTTCCCAATCGTCTGTGCACGCAAAGGTGACGAAAGCACCATTCCTAAGAGGAGTATCCATAAAGAAACACGTTTTGAAGTCATTGCCCATCCCCGTTTTCTCTGACGACTTGACTATAGCGGTGCTTTTGTTGGAGGCGCAATGGATTGTAGTGAACATTCTTGGAAATGGCCCGTGGAACTTGCAAGCTGGAGCGATAGAATCGAGAAAATCAGAAATCTGTCATCGGGAAATTGACTTTCTGGTCAACCTATAGGA
>CAXGXL010000719.1:0-2469 GCA_964013555.1 uncultured bacterium | reverse complement strand
GTCGCGTTGGTGTATTGCGTCCAACCCATACTTTTAAGAGTCCTATTCATAAAACACGACTTTGTGGCTTAGACATTGAATTGCATCATTTGCCCGGTGAAACGGACGACCAAATTGGTGTTTGGCTTCCCGGTCGAAAGGTTTTTCTTCCTGGCGATAATTATTACCACACCTTTCCTAACCTATATGCTATTCGCGGCACGCCTTATCGGGACGTTCGAGAGTGGGTGGCTAGCCTCGATAAGATTAGAGCCTTAAAACCTGCGTACCTTGTTCCGAGTCATACGCAGCCGGTAGTTGGGGAAGAAAAAATTGAGGCCAGGCTTCGAGATTATCGCGATGCAATTCACTTTGTGCACGATCAAACGCTCCGCCGCCTCAACGCGGGAGAAGATCCAAGAGATATTGCGGCGACTATGAAGCTCCCGTCCCACCTAGGCTCAAAAGACTATCTGCTCGAGCATTATGGTAAGGTCTCGTGGGCGGTTCGGTCTATTTCGGCGGGTTATCTTGGCTGGTTTGGAGGGGCCTCTGGAGACCTATTGCAAACCGAAATTACTCCACTTGCGCAAAAATGGGTTGCGTTGATTGGAAAAGAGAAGCTGGAAGGTGCAATTGACACTGCTTTGAATAACCGGGAGTTCGCCTGGGCTCTGGAGTTGGCGAGAAAATACTACGATGCGGACAATCGCAACGGTAGGGCTCGTGAATTCTATGCAAAAACCATTCGAAAGGTCGCTCAACGAGAGACAAGTGCCAATGGGCGCAATTACTATTTAACACAGGCGATGGAAGTTTCCGGGGAGCTTGAGATAAAGCCAATCGTGCTTGGGCAAAGACATCGAGAACTGGTGGAGTCTTTCCCATTGGAGGGTCTACTCAAGGTGCTCTCTGTGTATTTAAGGGCAGAGGAAACCTTGGAGGTGAATTCTCGTCTTGCAATCACTTTCGATGATCTCAATCAGTGCGTTAGCGTGGAGATACGCCGCGGGATTGCTCAAACTAGTCAAGATTGTCCAAGTCATTCGGATATAGAGGTTCTAACCGATAGCCGCCGCTGGCGTTCTTTGATCGCGGGAGTAGATAGTTTTGCCGGCCAGCGGCTTCGAGGTGATTTTCAGGTACAAAAGGGATCCACGGCAAGTTACGCCAAATTTATGTCCTATTTTCGGCCCTAGGCCCCGCCTTTTTTTTGATTAAGCAATTCGACTTTCTACCCACCTCCCGCCTCCGTTTTTTGGCCGCTCTTCTTATGCTTTAAAGTTGACATAACCTTAATTATCAGACATCGGCAAGCGATTGATTGTTCGGTCAGAAAGCAAGGTGTCCGAGCGGTCAGAAAGCAAGGTGTCCGATCGGTTGCGTCTGGAGGGGCTCGCAGATGCACTTTGTTTACGCTTTCGAACCCGACTTCTCTCATTGCGTTTGAGGTTTTTTTTCAATATCGCTCGAATTATGTCGACAACACCTGATCTACCTCCTGGCGCCCGGAGCCGTATGTGGTCGCTATTTGTGCTCACAGCCGTGGTCGGAATTGCAATGTACTGGTTTTTTGAGCGCATCGAAGGCTTGCTGGTTGCGGGAGGAGTTCTATTTGTTCTTATTTATTTACTTATCGGGGTTCGGTTAACATTGCGTCAAGAGAAGGCTGAGCTGAAGCCGTTATTGGAGAAAACGCTGGCCTGCATCGAGGAGCCGTTCTGGGTGCTGGTGGATGGGCGTCAAGGCACTGTTTTGCACGTAACTGAGTTAGGGGCTCTTGAGTTGCAGCATGATCCTGAGGTTCTTAGTGGGCAACGCATTAGTGATCTGACACTGGAGGTTTCAACGGCGGCGCAGGTTTCGATTACCGAGATGTTGCGATTTGGTGCTGCTTCGCTTTCATGGTCTGGAAAATTGGAGCTAAAGGCGGAGAATGGTGATACTATTTCGTTGGATGCGAAGGTGTTGTACCTAAAAAATGCCCAGGCGCGCAAAGCTGGTTGGGTTGCTATCGCGCCAGGAAATCACGCGGCTTGAGAGCGTCGCATTTGAACAAAATGATGGATTTTTCGGCGATCAGAATCCTTTAAACGAGTGAATTTGAGGGCCACACCATCCTCAGGGATCTTACGGCGAGTAGTGAGTGCCGGTTCATCTCGTACAACCTCCCCCACTGCCCAGATAGTTTTGTCATGGCCAGGAAGTTGAAACTCCAGCCCAATGTGGTCTCCAGGGCTACTTTGTTGGGGTTCTAGAATCTTGTAGATGTAGATCCCTTCGGTGGAGATATCTCGGGCTCTAGCGAGATGAGGCTCATTGCCAATGATTTTATTGAGATAGAAATCAACCGCGACTCGGTTGGCTTTACGGCCGATGATAGCCCTTTTCCGCAGTTTTCCGAACACGGCTCTGCCTCCACTAGGATCAATTTGGGTTTGTGTAAACGCTACGGCCCTCAGGCAAAATATGCAAAAAACCGGCGAAAAA
>CAXGXL010000718.1:0-2488 GCA_964013555.1 uncultured bacterium | reverse complement strand
CACTACCACCAAGGGTGTAAGACGGACGAATCACCACCGGGTACCCTGAGCTTTCAGCAAAGCGCAAAGCGTCTTCAAGGGAATTGACCAATTCGCTCTTAGCCGATTCAAGCCCAATCTCATCCATTGCTTTTCGGAAGTCCGCACGGTCTTCGGCGATGACAATAGCGTTGATGCTAGCTCCAAGTAACTCGACTCCGTGTCGCTCTAAAATGCCCTCTTCGTGAAGCGACATTGCCAGGTTAAGAGCAGTCTGGCCGCCAACCGTAGGTAAAATAGCATCGGGTTTCTCACGAGCTATAATGGCCTCGACATATTCGGGAGTTAGAGGCTCCACGTAAGTACTCTCGCAAAGCCCGGGATCCGTCATGATGGTCGCAGGGTTGGAATTTACGAGAACAACTTCGTAACCTTCTTCTCGAAGTGCCTTGATCGCTTGGGTTCCCGAGTAGTCAAATTCACACGCCTGGCCAATAACAATGGGGCCAGAACCTAAAACCATAATTCGTTTGATATCATCGCGTTTTGGCATTGAATCATTCCCTTATAAGCAAAACAGCGCTGGGAGTCAGCTCGGTTTTAATTCTTCAATTGGCGGTGTGGTTCTCAAATTCGCCGGCTTTCCAAGCGTCAATCATGCCGATGAATCGCTTAAATAAGTAGTTAGCGTCGTGAGGCCCCGGAGCCGCCTCCGGGTGATATTGAACGCTGAAGGCAGGAGCATTCTTAAGCCTAAAACCCTCAAGAGTTTTGTCGTTCAGATTAATATGGGTCACCTCAGCAATGTCCTCAGGAAGGGAGTCCGCATCAATACTAAAGCCATGGTTGTGCGAAGTAATCTCGACCTTTCCGGTGGCTAAATCCTGAACCGGATGGTTTCCGCCCCGGTGCCCGAACTTCAACTTGTAAGACTTCGCACCAATCGCCAAACCGAGAATTTGGTGCCCAAGACAAATTCCGAATATGGGCACCCGCCCAATGAGGGTGCGAATATTCTCTGCCGCGTAGGAAACGGGCTCAGGATCTCCCGGGCCGTTAGAGAGCATAACGCCATCGGGATCCATTCGAAGAATCTCGTCGGCGCTCGTTTGGGCCGGCACCACGGTAACGCGACACCCCTCATTAACCAGTTGTCGCAAAATGCTTCGCTTAACACCAAAATCATAAACAACCACGTGCCGGTTGGGTACCTCGTCGGGCAGCCGCTCATCGGGCCTTAGTGAACCATTTTTTAAGTTAAGATTGGCTTCACCCCAATGATAAACGTGACCGGCCGTCACCGTCTTCGCCAGATCCAACCCGGCCATCGAAGGTACATCTGCTTTGACCCTCTCCACCAAAGAAGCGATATCCGCTCCTTCCTCATAGTCAAAAATGCTTCCTCGCATACTCCCTTTACTGCGAAGGTGCCTGACTAGGGCTCGGGTATCAATACCGGCTAGGCCTGGCACGTTTTGCGCATTAAGGTATTCACCTAAAGAGTGGTTGCATCGCCAATTACTAGAGATGCGACTTTCCTCTTTGATGATAAGTCCCGCAGCGAAAGCTTGACGTGCCTCAAAATCCTCGTCAGAAATTCCATAGTTGCCAATCATCGGGTAGGTCATAACCACCACCTGACCAGCATAGGAGGGATCTGTGAGAATTTCAGGATATCCCATCATTGATGTGTTAAAAACAATTTCGCCGCCTACTTCAGAAGTGGCGCCGAATCGGTGGCCAATAAAGTACCGACCATCTTCGAGAACTAATACCGCAGATTTCTTTTTCACGGGTCGTCTTCCTACGGTGTAAATCCATCTAGTACAAGGGCATATTTTCGCCTTCGGCCAAAAATTATGCCCCAATTCATTTGTTCTTCATCGAACGCAAGCGGGTTACTTGGGCAACAACCTCTGCTGCGACATAGTGCACCTCTTCGGCTGTATTGAAACGCCCAATTCCAAACCTCAAAGCACTGTGTCCTCGCTGAGCGGGCACCCCCAAGGACCGGATGACATGAGACGGCTCGAGGGTTGCGCTAGTACAAGCTGCGCCACTGGATACCGCGATATTTCGCAACGACATTATCAAGGCTTCTGCTTCGACCCCGTCGAACGAAATATGCAGATTCCCCGGATGCCGATGCTCCATGGAACCATTAAGATGGATCCCACTCAAACCCGCCTGCAGCTTCGCCCACAAAGTATCTCGCAGGGCCCTAAGTCTTTGATTTTCTGTCGTTCCTTCTTCACTAAGAATCCGACAGGCTTCTCCCAAACCTACGATTCCTGGTACATTCAGCGTGCCTGAGCGCATGCCTCGTTCGTGTCCGCCCCCAAATGACAAAGGCAACAAAGCAACCCTCGGGTTTTTACGCCTTACGAAGAGGGCCCCAACTCCCTTGGGGCCATAAATTTTGTGGCCGGAAATAGAAACTAATCCAGCAAAACTGGAATGGACATCAAAGGGCACTTTCCCAAGTCCCTGGGCAAAATCCGTGTGAAAA
>CAXGXL010000717.1:0-2490 GCA_964013555.1 uncultured bacterium | reverse complement strand
CGGCTTTGCTGTGACGGGAGAATCTAACTCTGGGGGTTCGACTGGCGCCGAGGCCGCCGCAAGGGATTCCGCGGGAGGTGGCTGCACCGCCTCGTTCCCCGGTGCAGAAGACTTCGCTGGAGGCGGCGGACTTTTTACCGCTGGTGGGGTCGCACCGACGACTCGAGGCGGTTCGGAACTGGAGACGGCCTCTTGGGTCCCTAGGTCTGCACTTGGCTCAACGATTTCTTTTTCCTTAATTCGAAAAACCCGACCGCTGGCTGGATCCGTAACCTCTATACCGACTTCCGTAATATCGCAGAGAACGTGCTTGATTGAATTTGCGGGATCCCCCAAACGGGAAAGCCCACTTCGTAGAGCATGCATCCACGAATCAGCGCGAATTGTTGCGCAGATGTCGAACCCCTCGGGCTCACTCGCCGGAATAAAAACCTCATATATCGCCATTCAACAGACCCTCCTAAAAACGCCCCATCGCCGCTAAATCAAGACCAAACCCTAATCCGCCCAATCATTGGTCACCTTAGCCCCAAAGAATCCGGTATCTCAAGAGAAAACGCGATGAAACGCAGGGTTCTTCAGCTCCGTCACAAAACCGCTACTCGCCATCGCTGATCTCGACTTTCTCGAGCTTTCCCTCGCACTACCTTGTTGTGACGAGGTATTTAAAAAGAAAGGTCGATAGCGTCGCGACAAAATTATGGGCCTAAGAAGGCAGGACGGCACCCGGCCAGAACTATAAATCACGCTTGGGAGTGCTTGGAAGAAGACCGGGATACCTATAAGGATTTCGGCATCCCATAGGTGAACTAAGAGCTTATTTTGCCGGAATCTATAGCCATTTGCTTCATTAACTCGGCAACATTGACACTTGTGGGCTCGTCGCGTTCGGCGCTGTCTTGCGCTTCGTTGGCTTGGTCCTCCACCGAGGGAGGGATATCCCGTTCTTCCGGGCTCGCTGAAAATTGCTGCCACTGCTCGCCGCGGTCCTGCTGAACACTCGCAGTCTCAACGGATTCTTCATGCAATTCTGCCCCGGTTTTGTCTAATTCCTGGACTGCATCTTCTGGCCGCCGCCCCTCAATTCGTTGCCCTTCGGGGTTACTATGCTCACTGCCCGTGCCTGCACTTTGCTTCGAACGCTCCTGCTCAACCAGAGCTGAATCCTTTTGGGTCGCATCCTGGTTTTCTTGAATTTCCGTCTCTTGCTGCAACCGCCGAACCGTGTCCGCCATGCCTGCTACGTCGACACCATCAATCGCCATCAATGCCTCCCAAACGCTTTCTGATTAGAGTTTCTAGCTGATTATACACGCTTACCGGTCACTTCGGCTAACGAGTTGGCCCAAGAGCCGAAAAAAACGATTAATGAAAAAAAGCCAACACCCACCCAAGCCCGTATAGGGATATCACTGCGGCGGCAAACTTCCACAAAAACGGGTCAAACGCCAATCGCTCGTTTTGCTTTTTGGCTGTAAGAGCCGCCTCCCCACCAGCCCCTAACGCTATAATTTTATTATTAATCTCCCTTACAAGAAAATAATCCCCGGTTTGAGTAGCCTGTTGAGCTCGCTCAATAAGTGTGTGGATTTCCCTTTTCGCTTCCTTGGAAAGACTCTTGTTTTTTTGACTCATTGACCTACCTAAATCCCGTTGATCTTTGACTCTAAATAGCCAATACACCACGGAGGAACAACAGAAGGTTTCGATAATATGCGTATCTATTTAGCACAGATCAATCCCGTCGTTGGTGACCTTCAAGGTAACAGCGCCCTTATTCAACAAGCAGCCTTCGATGCACTCGAGCAAGGCGCCGATTTACTCGTAACGCCGGAACTCGCATTAACGGGATACCCACCCCGAGACCTCTTGGATCGGCCAGCTTTTCGAAACGACGTAAGAAAGGAGCTAGAAGAGCTAACAAAGACTTTCCCCCTCCCTGCACTTATCGGAACCATCGTCACCGACCCTGCCGACAACCCTTCATCCTCCCCACAACTCTACAACGCGGCTGTCTATATTGAGCGCAATCAAACTCGAGCTGTCCACCGAAAGATGCTGCTACCAACCTACGACATCTTCGATGAGGCTCGTTATTTTACTCCGGGCACTGAGCCGACGGTGATCCACGTCGACAATATCCCTATAGGCATTACGATTTGCGAGGATATCTGGAACGACAAGACTTATTGGCATCACCCGCGCTACAAGCACGACCCCATAGAGGACACCGTTGCAGAGAATGTCGAACTAATCATCAACTTAAGCGCCAGCCCCTACGAACGTGGCAAACCCCAAACACGTTTGAAAGTAATACAAAACCAAGCGCGGAAACATTCCATACCGATTGTGTATTGTAACCAGGTGGGTGGGAATGACAGCCTGCTTTTTGACGGCCGGTCGTTTTGCATTAACGCCCGAGGGCAAGTGCTTTCCCAAGCGGCGGCCTTTGAAAGCTCAAAACTAATCATCGACTTTGAAAATGGCGCC
>CAXGXL010000716.1:0-2491 GCA_964013555.1 uncultured bacterium | reverse complement strand
TTTCGCCACCCCCTACCTACAAGGATTCAGACCGCTGAAGTTGCAGAGGGAGCCGAGTCGGCGGATTCAGGAAATCTTCCCTGCTCGAATACGGATTGGGAGTACGAATATTCTACCCCTCACACGGTTTCAATAACTTGGAACAAAAAACTCTATGAACTCTACTTTACGACCAAAACCCAAAACCAAATGCGCACCTATTCATGGACCCCTCTTCCACAAGAACACACCCAACTCCTACCATCGGGCCTCAAGCATCACCCACTCGGCACAGCTCTCGAACTATCCTGGGACGACCCGATTTCTTCAGAAGAGTCCATGCCACTGATATCTATCTCAAGAATAATATACAGCGGAGATCCGGGCTCTGCTACCGATTTCCTAGAGCCAAGTAGTTGGGAATTGGACCCAAACAACCCTATCTACCAGTCGCCAAATCAATCAACCACGGAACTGCTCTTTTTTGTCTTAGAAGCCCCGACGACTTCCCACTCAATTAAGGGCTCCTATTTCGCTCAAGCAGGGCTGTATATGATTTCTGTGCATGAGCTTAGTTGGAGTACCTCCTCGACCGAGACTATTTCCCTTGGCTCAGGAGTACTAGCCGGCCGCGGAGCGAATTTTCTATTTTGGGTCAACTAAGCCCATTTAACATCACAAAAAAACTCTGGTATCATGTCAGGGTTTGCTAGTCCGGCCCGTTTTCGATATCAAGAGCTTAAAGGCGCAATTGAATGCATTCGTTGATTCGGGTCCGGTAAAGTAGTTTCTTACCGAGAAAAACGAGGAAACAAGAACCATGGCTCAACAAACACTCTCAAATGTTATCACCCCAGAGAGCCTTTTGACCTCTTATCAAGTGGGAGGACTACTGCAGGTCAACCCAAGTTCCGTCAATAAATGGATAAAGGATGGTAGAATTGAAGCTTTCCGCACTCCTGGGGGACATAGACGCATTCGGGCATCAGATCTCGTAGCCTTTCTTACTGAACACAGCATGCCTATCCCTCACGATTTGGTTGAGGCAGGTAAGAAACGAATCTTAATTGTTGATGATGATGACAAGCAACTCGCAGCACTGGAAAAACTACTGAAACCCTTTACCAATCGTGTCACCGTATCTTTTGTAAACAATGGTATTGATGCATTGGTCCAGGTGGGTTCCTTTAAGCCCCATCTTGTTCTCCTCGATGTATTTATGGAGGAGCTTGACGGCTTAGAAGTTTGTCGGCGGCTCAAGGATAACCCAGCAACCGCAGCTACAAAAGTCGTTATTGCAAGTGGGCAAATGAGCGATGAAATTCAAGAGCAAGCTACCAAAGCTGGAGCAAGTATCTGTGTCTCGAAGCCAATCGATGTCAATCAAATTCTAGTCGCACTAGGTATCAACAACGCTTCGGTCAACCCCAACTCCTGATGGTTTATTAGAGAATAGCTTCATGCTCCCTACTACTCTTGAAGAGAGTACCAAACCCGGTATCCTCTATATTGATACTCAACGATACTCACGACAAGCATTTGCTTTCTCATTTAGGGAATTGTACCCCATTGCATTAGCCCATCATCCAAGTGACGGCATCAATTTCGTTAACTCGAACTTGATAGGAGTCGTTGTCGCAAATGTCTCAAACAACGAATCCGACGTACGGTGCGCCCTGGAGTACCTCAAGCAGAATAGTCCGGAAATCGTTCGAATCATTGTAACGAACGCTTCCGAACACGAAACTATAATGCAATTTGTCAACGAAGGACTCGTTGCGCGCTACATTCTCAAGCCTTGGAAAAAAGAGGAAGTCGAGCCGATTCTGAAGTGGGCCATGGAAACCTACGCGGTTGGACGTAAAGACGACGCAGTACAATCCAGAATCCTTAAAACAGAACGCCTTGTCACTCTCGGTAGTATCGGTGCAGCTGTAGTTCATGACCTTAAACAACCGCTCGCTTATCTTTCCAACAACTGCGAACGCATTGTCCAACTATCTAAAGCAGCTCCCGCTCTTGAAAAGCTTTTACAAGAGTATGGCCAGACCGTCCCGCACAAAGATCGGTTACTATTGGACGCCCTCGCAGATGAGCTAGATGAAATCGGCAATGATATGGCATCTGGCTGCGAAGTCATGAACGAACTAACCGAAAACCTAGGCCATATTTCGCGACCTCAAGAAGGAGAATCCACTTGCAATCCGCTACCTGTCATGCGCTATGCAATCAGTGCTTGCAAAGGTGCTGCCCTAAAAGCCCGTTGCCGCGTCATCCATGACGGGCAAACCGAACTCCCAAAGGTTCAAATTGGCACCACCCAACTGACGCAAATCCTGGTTAACTTGCTTAATAATGCAGTTCAAGCCATCGAACAGAGTAAACAACGAAGAGGAAGAATTCACTTAGAAGCAATTTCAACAAGCTTCGTACCTGAAGAAGGCAGCGGAACTCCCATCGAAATGGTTAAATTCTCGGTTCGGGATAATGGCCCTGGCATCAGTCCTCAAAT
>CAXGXL010000715.1:0-2493 GCA_964013555.1 uncultured bacterium | reverse complement strand
GGAATTGGCGCCGGGTCAAGACGACCCGCCGCGTTCATCAAAAACAACCACGGGCTATGCTCGCGATTATTTTTATGACCAGTGTCATCACTAACAACCACGTACCGGGCCAATTCAGAACGCCAAATCAAACCTGACGGCTCGAATCGAGAGAGTAAAGCTAACGAATCAGGAACATTCATCTTAGAAAGAGAAGAAGCTTCCCGCGCCCGAACTCCGGCCTTTGCGTTACCGTAACGCGAAGCCAAGTCAAACTGAACTGTCAAACTTTGACCAGGAATTAGTGTCGCAGAGTCGTCAAGTTGAAGAGTCACTTGACGGCCCCACGCGGGTCGGTTCGGTATACTTCGACACCGAACAGGTACTTCATTTACCAAAGGCCCCAAAGCCACGATGTGCCCTGACAACCGACGTGTATTTTGTCCTCGAACCTGCAAGGTAGCCGAGCCGCCCTCCTTAACTTGCAGAGCTTCTTCCTCCGATACGCATGCTATTACCCGAGACGACTGAGATGCGACCAAACCGATAACAGGGTCGCCCGGGTTAACCACCTCTCCTACCATACCATGAAGGATAGTTGTTTTACCTGAAACCGGTGAATAGAGTGTCATGCCTTTTCTTTGCTCCACCAGCATTTCCAGTTGCCGTCGTGCTACCTCTAATTTGCTTTCTAGAGCGGTTGAGACTACCTCAAGACTCTCTTCTTCGGCCGCATTAGCTCGTCCTAGAGCTCTGGTTAACTGCGAACGTAAAAGTCCAATGGCATTGGGTCGTGCTTTGATTTCTCTTTGCAGCGTGGCATTGCGCGACTCAACCGAACCCAACTCCTCCCGTGTAGCCAATCCCTCCTGAACGAGCCGCCGCAACCGCTTCAGTTCGGCCTCCACCACAAGTGCCTCTGCTTTATTCTTTTGGAGAGCAGCTTCCTCACGTGCGAGAGACAATCGCGTCTTTTCGACCGCTCTTTCAAATTGTTCAGTATCCAAAAGGTTTGACCGCTTCGCATCCCTTCGGCCCGACTCGGCCTCAGCCTGAAGCTGGCGAATTTGCGCCTGCAACACCTCAATCTTACCGTCCACTTCAGATGTATCCAATTTCGCCACAACCTGGCCTCGTTTCACTTCTTGGCCGGGCCGGACAGTCACCAAAGCAATTCTGCCGCGATACAGAGTAGAAACGGAAATCTCCTCCCCTTCCGCAAAGCCAAACGCACGACCGGGAATATTGCCGATCCAATGCAGAGCATAAGCAGCACACACCACCACAATAAAAATTAACCACGGTCCAAAACGACGAAGCTTCATTTCGAGTTTCCAGTTCATATTTACAAATCCATCGTTGGTTCTTGCATTAATAAAGTCACATCTCGAATCCCTGAGAGCTTTTGCAAGCCAAGCACCAAATTGCTTCTAGAATCGGGGTTGGGAATACTAATTTGATAGGCATGTTCTACTAAAGCCCCCTGGGCAGCTTCGCGTAAAGTCACCAAAACAAAGGAATCGCAATGCTCCTTTAGGAGGACAGGAATGGCTTCTTGCACTGCGCTTTGCGGTGGTACGGCGAAACGAACCAAGCCATCGAATTGCTGCCTTGCCCCAAAAGCAGTAAAATCAAGTGCCCAAGCCGCAATAACAAATACGACACTACCGGCGATAGCCGCCCCATAAGCTTGAAGTCCCGAAGCAATTCCCACCGCTAGTGAAACAAAAACAAAAACCATGTCCCTAGGATCCCGCATGGTTGTTCGAAACCGAATGATAGATAGGCCCCCCGCTATACCTATTCCCGCAGCGATACTATTTCCTATGGCTAGCATCAACATGCAGGTAACGATGGCTCCCAGGGGCATACCTTGCACCAATGTTCTTGAATAACTCAAACCGCGAAAGGTACGCATATAAACAGCCGCTATCGCCTGAGCGAGAGCGAATGCCAAAAGTATCGAGACAAGAGCTGTTCGCCAATCAACAATATCCGGGCGCATAACGCCACTTAACCAATCCATCTTATCACCATTTCCTCGCTTGAATTCCCGCGACATGACTATGCGGTAGCAAACAATGAGCATCGATACTGTAACAATATTTTGAGAATGAATACCGAATGACTTCGAAATTCTGAACAAAGACTGTCATCCAACGGGGCACTCTCGCCCCAAATTTGAGTTCCAAAACGCAAAGCGGCTCCAAAGCCCAAACCCTACGCGGATGGTCAACAACTCTCCATCTCCCCTCCGAAGCGTCAAGAGACCAATCGTCTTGAAGTTGGCATCGAATTCCTCGATCAAACGTAACCCGGGCATAATCATCCAAAAGACTAACATAAGCCTCACGGTCGTATTCCACCAAGGCCTTAGGGCGTAAATGATAAGATTGAACATGCCACAAGAATCGCTCGATTAAGGCACCATCAGGTTCATTAAAATCGGAAGAACTAAATACACCAGGTTCCTCTACCAAGTGCCGCCAAAATTTCGCCGCAACTCGCACCCTG
>CAXGXL010000714.1:0-2494 GCA_964013555.1 uncultured bacterium | reverse complement strand
AGAAACCTCACCCCCAAACCGGTGCGCCAGCAATTGCAAGCCGTAGCATATCCCCAGTATCGGTACATCCATCTCGAGAATTGCGGGATCAATGCCGGGTGCGCCTTCATCGTAGACCGAGGACGGCCCCCCACTGAGAACAATCGCAGCCGGCTTCATAGCTTCAACAGCTTGTGCACTCATGTGGTGAGGGTGGATTTCACAATAGACTCGAAGCTGCCTAACTCGCCGAGCAATCAGCTGGGTGTATTGGGAACCAAAATCAAGAATGAGAACGCTTTGAAGGTCTGACATTGAACTCTCTTTGCTAATAAAGATGAAAACGTATCTTATTACGTTCTGTAGTTTGGCGCCTCTTTGGTGACGGTGACGTCATGGACGTGGCTCTCACGAGAGCCGGCGATGCTGATTTGAACGAAACGCGCGTTTTCTCGAAGCGCTTGCAGGTTGCCTGCGCCCAAATACCCCATCCCTGAACGAAGGCCTCCGAGGAGTTGAAATAAACTCGCTTTAATGCTGCCCTTGTAAGGCACCAAGCCTTCGACTCCTTCGGGGACCAGCTTCATCGGCTGGGCAGTTCCCTCTTGAAAATACCGGTCCGCACTTCCTGCTTGCATCGCACCCAAAGATCCCATGCCCCGATATGATTTATAGGACCGCCCCTGGTACAAAATGACTTCACCGGGAGCTTCATCGGTACCGGCAAAAAGACTTCCTAGCATAACGCAGGAGGCGCCAGCCGCTAGGGCTTTTACGATGTCCCCAGAGTGTCGAATTCCCCCATCAGCAATAATCGAACGCCCTAATTTTTGAGCTGCCTCGGCGCATGCTAGTACCGCAGTAAGTTGCGGTACCCCCACCCCTGCGACAACTCGCGTGGTGCATATGGAGCCAGGTCCGATGCCTACCTTAACACAGTCGGCGCCGGCTTTGATTAATGCCGTAGTAGCTTCGGCGGTTGCCACATTGCCACCTATGATTTGCAGATCTGGAAATTCTTTGCGGGTTGCGGTTACGGCATCTAGGACAGCTTGCGAATGACCATGGGCGGTATCAATAGCGATAATGTCAACGCCGGCATCGACCAATGCCTGCACGCGTTCTTCACGGTCCGAGCCTACTCCTACCGCTGCGCCGCATCGTAACCTGCCTAATTGGTCTTTGGTGGCTAGCGGGTGGCTTTCCCGTTTTTCGATGTCTTTAATGGTAATGAGGCCACGGAGCTTGCCTTGATCATCTACAATGGGCAATTTTTCGATTCGATGCTTTTGGAGGAGGCGCTTGGAATCTTCAACTGTAATGCCTTCCGCTGCCGTAATGACATCGCACGTCATCGCATCTCTAACTGGCAGCTCGGGGCGGTCTTCGTAGCGTAAATCCCGGTTGGTAATGATGCCTACCAGGGTCTCGTTTTCGACGACCGGTATTCCACTAATTTGATGGTTTTGCATGATCGCACGAGCGTCTTTAAGGGTCACGTCAGGTGAGATGGATACAGGATCTATAATCATCCCGGATTCGCTCTTTTTGACCTTCAGAACCTCCAAGGCTTGTTCTTCGATGGAGAGGTTTTTATGAATGAAACCCAACCCTCCTTGTTGCGCCATGACAATTGCCAGTCGCCCCTCGGTAACGGTGTCCATCGCAGCAGAAACAAGTGGGGTCTGAAGAGAGAGCCGAGGGGTCAGAGCCGCCTTGGTTTGAACGTCACGAGGAAGAACGTTCGAATAGCGCGGCTCTAAAAGCACATCATCAAATGTTAGCGCAAAGGGAAATGGAGTAGTTGACACCCGTGCCTCCTTAGTTATGTTCCGAGACTCTTAGCCACGGCTCCTTTGCAAGGGGCTTGTAAGAGAAGCGGCTTAAATATTCAACATACCAAGCGCAGTTTCTACTTCTTTGAACAACAACTCAAGAATATGAAGATCGTCGTAAATTCGGGGATCTGCACCATTATCGCCGTAAAAAATCAAAGGAGCTCCCCTCAAAGTGTCGACGACGACAATGAGGGCCGCTAAAGGGGCGGCGGCATTGAAAAGCTGAATGATTTCAGTGACTCTGTGGTCATCTTGTGGTGCGCCGTAGATCAGGGAGGGCGTGCTCGCGGAGCTTTGCACTGCGGGGATGCTACGGAGTGGGAGCGCTATTTTCTGGGGTTGCCAACCGCCATAGCCGATTAGGAAGAAGGTTGACGAGCTAAGTCTAGCGACGGCTATTCGCGAAAAGAACTGCCCGAGGCCCTGCCCTGCTCTTCTTCCAATGTTGTTAATTGTTTGAGCTTCGTAGAGTTTTTCGATGGAGTCAAAGAGCGGCTTTGACTTTAATTCGACCGGTATTGGGCCATCTGCGCTGTCCTGTGGAAGTGGGACCACGTGGTTTGGGATTGTATTCTGCCGCAAAATCCGAGCTTTGGCTTCGGTGCGGTTCGGGTAGTTTTGTGTCCGCAGTTCTTGCTTAATAAGTGCCGGTGCGGGCCGCTCTTCCATTCGGCTTG